>JANMUC010000005.1:0-14030 GCA_031391225.1 Deinococcales bacterium | reverse complement strand
GAAAACCGCTCCGCCTGAACACTTTAAGCTTTGGGATTATCATTTTGTGTATGCCACCGCTTTAGGCGTCGCCACCCAATACATTGGCAACATTAAACGCATGGCAGAAAGTAACCCAAGTCTCATCCCTATTCCGTACTGGATGGGCGGTGGTGGTTACGACAAGTTTGGCAATGCCGTCAGTGCTTTAGAAAGTATCAACAGCCTGTCAGATATTGCCAGCAACTTGGGCAACCTGAACAGTGCGCTCAGTGACATCTCGAGCGGCTCGGGAGGAGGATTTGGTGGTAGTTCCAGTGGTGGCTCGAGCGGTGGTGGTGGCAGTAGCGGAGCATCATAGTTTGGGAACGAAATTGAACCTGATAACGTAAAGTAGGCTAGTAAGTAACAAATAGGAGGAACACATGGGATGGATCATTTTGGGAATTTTGGCTGCGCTTGTTTTTGTTGGCATCAGTATTTATAACAACATCACTTCGCTCGAGAATCGTGTGGCAAATGCGCTTTCTCAAATAGACGTGCAACTCAAGAAGCGCGGTGATCTGGTTCCAAACCTGGTCAATACCGTCAAAGGTTATGCCGCCCACGAAAGTGGCGTTTTTGAAACCGTCACCAAAGCCCGTTCGATGCTGCAAACTGCCAACACCGTCGAAGAAAAAGCCGCCGCCTCGAGCGCATTGTCTGGCGCGTTGCGCACCGTTTTTGCGGTTGCGGAAAATTACCCAGAACTCAAAGCCGACACCAGCTTTCTCAATTTGCAATCCGAGCTTTCAGACCTTGAAGGTAAAGTCGCTTATTCCAGGCAGTTTTACAATGACACCGTACTGATGTACAACAACTCGATCACCACCATTCCTGGGGTGTTCCTGGCGGGACCAATGAACAAAACACAAAAGAGTATGTTTGAAGCCAGCGAGGGTGATCGTGCCGTCCCCGAAGTGACGTTTTAAAGAAAGCAAACGACAAGAGCCTCGAGCATCTAGAATCCGATGCTCAAGGTTCTTTTGTGTTGACAGCCCACTTCACTTTGACCAAATACTCGAGCGTCTGTGATGCTGCATGTGAACTTGAGTCCAATACTCCCCTGCTTGAATTACACTTCCAGTCACTCATGTTGATGTTAGGGTCAATTGACAAGTCAAACTTGAAAAGGTAATTCATGAATTCAAACCCGCCAATGAACGACGCAAGCATTCGCGCTCCTTACGAAACCCCGACTCTCGAGCAACACGAAATGTACCTTTGCGTCACGGGATTAAGCGTCGTGATTGGTGCGCTTGAAGTGCCAAGCATCCCCGATTGAGTTCAGCCACTCGAAGCTAAAAATTAAAGGAACATCAAATGAATAAGATTGTATTACTTGCTTTTGCAAGTTTATTCGCCGTTGGTTGCACTCTCACGCCAGCGCCAGCCAGCAACACCAAGATTCTCGGGACGCTTGATTTGAAATTTGGCAGCCAAGAAAATCCGATCTTCTCGAGCGTCAAAAACAACACCAGAAGCCTGGGATACCCATCTTTTACTGACTCGGATTTTACGGCTGTTGCCAGCAGCTTCGTGACCAGAGACGAAGGTACAGTTCGTACTTTGACTGCCACGTACACGCTGACCAACAATACGCTTGACCCCTTTCAAAACTTGAGTTTGGTGGCTTATAACAAACCAGGCAATGCCAACGGTAGTGCCATTAACAGCATTAACGCATTTAATGGTGCGCCAAGCAGCACTGACGTTTACAATGTTCGTCCAGCCCAGGGCACGAACGGGAGTGTTGCGGTTAGCGAGTTCAAATCAGATTTGCAACTTTATACGAAATCTGAAATAGAGTCTTTTTGGGTTTTTGCATTACAGGAAGGACTGCCTGGTAATCCGCTCGAGTACGGCTATGTTGTTCGTCAAAATAGCGCCACCCATGCTCGGAGTATTGCCCCAGGTGGCACGGGTGTCGTGTCGATCAGCGTGAAAATTCCAGTCAGTGCCGATGTGAGTTCAGGTGCTCGATTCACCATGACATTTCTTGTCGCAGACAACGGCAGCGACCACGTGGTACAAAGCCTTGAAGAACCCGTGGACGGTGTTGCTGCGGCGGCTCGAGCCAGCAGTGTTGGTGCGGGAACAGAAGTTCGGGTGTTTGGGAATTCAACCTCGAGTGCGACCCCAAGGTTAACGATGTCTTCGGTGAAGTTGGCTGGTGATATTGGTTCAAACCTCTCGAACCTCTCGAGCATGACTGGGCTTGTGCATGACGAGCAGTTGGCAATTAATGCACCAATACCTGATGGAACCGGATTCTTTCCGCCTATCTATGGATTGCCAACCATTCGCACGTTTAGTGTTCCGACCATTGCAGGCACAGTTGCAAAAGTGACCCTGCGAGCAAAAATCAATCACCTTGATTTGTCTACAGTTCGGATCAGACTCACTTCTCCGAGCGGAACAACGATTGTCTTGTTTGAAGATATTTTAAATTATGGTGCCGGAAGCAACATCAATGCGACTTTTGATGACACATCGGGTAGTGCTCTTGATCCAAATTGTTATCAACAAAGTACCTGTGTTGGTACGTTCAAACCAAAAAATCCATTGTCTGGTTTTAACAATTCAGTTGTGACTGGAAATTGGGTCGTCCAAGTTGACGATGGTTATCGATTTGATACTGGAACACTCGACGAATTGGTACTCGACATCACCGTCAAATAATTCTTGTTGACACGCTCGAGAAACTTTGCAATCACAAGGTTTCTTTTTTTGCAAATCATTCTTGACCCCAAAATTCGTTTCAACTTTTACCCACTCGAACAACACTATTTTGGCTTGCTCGAGAAAAAATCACCCCCTGCCGAAATGAAAAATCGGTGCAATTTGCACCGATTCGTTTGGTTCAGGCTCGAGTGTTAAGCTTTTTTCTCGTCGTCCTTGGCTTCGTCCTTGGCTTCTTCTTTGTCGCCACCACCGAGCAAACCGCCTAACAAGTTTTTCGCACCCTCGAAAACACCCTTAGCAGCGCCTTCTACCGCATGGGCGACATCTTCGGCAACGTCTTTGGCTTTCTCGAAGGCGTCACCAGCAACATCGGCGGCTTTGCCTGCCAGGTCTTCGGCAACATCTTTGGCTTGTCCAGCCATTTCGCCCGCTTTGCCCATTAAGTCACCAGCGACTTCTTTGGCTTGTCCTGCCATTTCGCCAGCTTTGCCCGCCAAGTCACCTGCAACATCTTTGGCTTTGTCGGCTGCGCCTGCGGCGGCTTTGCTTGCGGCATCAGCTGCACCTGCGGCTGTGCTGGCTGCTGCACCCGCGACATTGCTGGCGGTATCTACGGCTTTATCGGCTGCATTTTTGATTTCGTCGGACATGGTGATCTCCTTGTTGAATGATTGAACTCATCTGGCTTTGCCAAACTCAGCACATTGTACGACTTCAAGCCGTGAAAAGTTCCCAGATCAATTCAAATACTCGAGTTTTGCCAAACTTGCAAACTCGAGACACCCAATTCCGAGGTCTTAGCGCGTTTGAGCGCCTCGGCAACCCAGGTTGCCGCCTCTAGTGTGGTGTAGTGTGCCGTGCCATTCTCGAGTGCTTTGCGCAGATACTTTGATTCGGTTAGGTCAATCACCAAGTCGGGTAGGGGAGACTCGAGGTTTGCAGTTGCCAAGGTTGTGACTGTCCAACCGCTCAAGCTCAAACTCTCGGCGACTTTCTCGAGGTTCGCACCGATCAAAACCGCACTGCCAGTCAGTGGCAATTTGACATTTGCACCCAACTGAGCGCGGTAATAGGCGATGTACGGGTCAGCGTCAATGCCCATGCTTTCCCCCGTGGATTTCATTTCGGGTCCAAGCACCGGAATCACGCCCGCAAATTTCAGGAATGGCAAGTGCACTTCTTTGGCACTGTAAAAATTCGGAATCGGCGCGGTGGTGAAATTCAAATCCTCGAGCGTTTTGCCTGTGGCAATCAGCGCGGCATATTTAGCGAGCGGATGCCCAATGGCTTTAGAAACGAAAGGAACAGTTCGGCTGGCTCGAGGGTTGGCTTCGAGCACATAAACCTTTCCCTGATAAATCGCGTACTGGCAGTTCATCAAGCCTTTGACACCAATCTCGAGTGCCAGTTTTTTGGTGTGCGTGTGAACTTCTGCCAGCAATTCTGGTGAAAGGTGAACGGGTGGTAGCACGCAGGCACTATCGCCAGAGTGAATTCCGGCGGCTTCAATGTGCTCCATCACGCCTGCAATCACGACATGTACGCC
The DNA here is from genome assembly GCA_031391225.1 of Deinococcales bacterium. GTDB lineage: Bacteria > Deinococcota > Deinococci > Deinococcales > JAAFIG01 > JANXTZ01. The sequence goes on along the minus strand of JANMUC010000005.1, from coordinate 9,781 downwards.
GTCACACAGGCAATCCACGTCCAACTCGAGCGCCCCTTCAAGAAATTGATCGAGCAGAATACTAGGACTTCCCTCAACTGCACTGTAAACTTCACGCAAATACGTCTCGAGTTCAGTTTCGCTGCGCACCACTCGCATGGCGCGACCACCAAGCACATAGCTTGGGCGAGCCATGAGTGGATAACCTAAGCTTGAGGCAAGTTTAACAGCTTCGCTGGCATTGTTTGCCACCGCACCTTTTGGTTGCGGCACACCAAGACGTTCGCAGAGTTGATTGAACTCGAGCCTGTCTTCGGCTTTGTGAATGGCGCTTGGTGAAGTGCCGATAATCGGAGCGCCAGCCGCCTCGAGTGGTTTGGCGAGCTTGAGCGGGGTTTGACCGCCAAGTTGTACGATCACGCCGACGGGTTTTTCGTGCTCGATGATGTTCATGACATCTTCAAAGGTTAACGGCTCGAAGTACAAACGATCTGCGGTGTCGTAATCGGTGCTGACCGTCTCAGGGTTGGAATTCACCATGATGGTTTCATAACCTGCATCACGCAACGCCCAGACCGCGTGAACGGTGGCGTAATCGAATTCCACGCCCTGCCCAATGCGGTTTGGTCCAGAACCCAGAATCACAATTTTTGGTTTATTGGTGGGTCGAACTTCGTCTTCCCATTCGTAACTCGAGTAATGATAGGGCGTGTAGGCTTCAAATTCAGCAGCGCAGGTGTCCACGGTTTTATAGACAGGCAAGGCTTTGGCAGCTTTTCGAAGTGACCGCACCTCGAGTTCGGTGTGACCGACAATTTCACCAATTCGGGCATCGCTCAGTCCAAGGCGTTTGATTTCGCGCCAGATTTCGTACTTCCAGATTTCTGGTTTACCCAAAGTCAGCAATTCTTTTTCGGCGTCCATGACCTCGAGCAACTGGTACAAAAACCAGCGGTCTATTTTGGTTTTCTCGAACAGATCATCCACGCTCGTGCCGCGCCGTAAAAGCTCAAGCACTGCCATAAATCGTTTTGGTGTGGGCAATAGTAAATGCTCGAGTTGCGCCAAGTTCATGCTTTCAAAGCCGCCACGAATGTCAGACTCGAGGCTGCGGAAGGCTTTCATAAAGGATTCCTTGTAGGTTCGCCCAATCGCCATGACCTCACCGACGCTGCGCATTTGCGTTCCCAAAGTTTCTGGTGTGCCAGGGAATTTCTCAAAGGCAAATCTTGGAATCTTGGTCACCACGTAGTCAATGCTCGGTTCAAAACTGGCAGGCGTGCTTTTGGTAATGTCGTTCGGCAGTTCGTCGAGGTGATAACCAGCCGCCAGCAACGCCGCAATTTTGGCTATCGGAAAGCCCGTGGCTTTAGAAGCAAGGGCGCTGCTTCTCGAGACTCGAGGGTTCATTTCGATCACGATAATCTCGCCGTTTTTTGGGTTGACCGCAAATTGAATGTTGCTGCCGCCCGTGTCCACGCCAATCTCGCGGATGATGGCGAGGCTGGCGTCGCGCAGCTTTTGATAGTCTTTGTCACTTAAAGTTTGGGCTGGCGCAACCGTGATGCTGTCGCCCGTGTGCACGCCCATCGGGTCAAAGTTTTCGATGCTGGTGATAATCACCACCGTGTCGTTGTGGTCGCGCATGACCTCGAGTTCAAATTCTTTCCAGCCAAGCAAACTCCGCTCGAGCAAAACCGTGTGAACGGGGCTGTCGTGAAGCCCTTGTGTGATGATGGTACGGAGTTCTGCCTCGTCGTAAGCAATGCCGCCGCCCGTGCCACCCAGCGTAAAACTTGGGCGAATAATGGCGGGATAGCCAATCTGTGAAACAAACTCGAGCGCCTCCTCGAGACTACCAACGGTTTTGCCTTGCGCGGTTTTGATTCCAATTTTGTGCATGGCTTGCGCAAACAATTGACGGTCTTCGCCTTTTTGAATCGCTTCGACATTCGCGCCGATCAGTTCAACGCCGTACTTCTCGAGCACGCCCGCCTCCGCAAGCTCTAAGGAACGGTTGAGCGCCGTCTGCCCGCCCAAGGTTGGCAAGAGCGCATCGGGTCGCTCGAGTTCAATGACTTTGGTTAAAAATTCTAACGTTAACGGCTCGAGGTAGGTGCCATCCGCCAAGTCTGGGTCGGTCATGATCGTGGCTGGATTTGAATTCACCAGAACGACTTGATAACCCGCGTTTTTCAGGGCTTTTACGGCTTGAGTTCCCGAATAATCGAACTCGGCGGCTTGTCCAATTTGAATCGGTCCCGAACCCACGATCATGATTTTTTTAAGGTCTTCGCGTTTTGGCATTTTCGCTCCTAAACTTATGTTTTAGATTGTAAAACCTTTGCAAAAAATCTCGAGAATCTGCATAAAAATACAAGCCCCCAAATTCGGGGGCTTGTTCAAGTTTTGGTTCATAGCCCAAGTGAGCAGTTTAGCACGTCTCGAGCTGGAATCAATAGGCTGAAAGGTATTGAGAGTTTATGCACTTGAAGATTATGGTTTGAACGCGCCCTCGATACCGAGCGAACCTGGTTTGAGGGCGATCAAGCCGCGCAAGCCTACGACAAAACCGCCATTGGTAAAGGCATTGGAGAACAAATTGTTGTAACCCGCGTATAGACCCAGCTTAAATTGCGGCACGATGGTGTAGTACAAACCACCGATCAAACTGTAGCTGGCATTTGTGGTGCTGTTGCTGAAACCTGCCTCGCCACGGGCAAACAATTCGATGCTTTTGACAGGCTCGAAAAACAAACCTACCGTGCCGTTAGCACCGTAAAACAACGCACCAGCCGAAAAGTTATAACCAAATTCGCCAGATGCGGCGGCAAGCACTTTTAAGTTTGGCATGATGACGTAATTGACATTGATGCCAGCATTGATATCGGCTGCGACAGTCACCGCAGGAATAATACCCACGTCCACACCGATACCAATTGGCACATCAACAAACAAGCTCGAGGTTTTCACGAGGCTAACCACGTATTTCGCACCAACTCGAGACGCCAAAGAAAATGCGCCGACACCAGTGTTTGGGTCAATCACAAAGGTTGGGCTAAGGCTCGCACCAACAAAAAGCCTTGGCATGACTTCAATACTGTAATTGAGGCTTGCACCAATTGAGAAATTGAACTGATTGCCTTGAAACACTGGGGCATCAACCGATGCGGAGAATCCGTCTGCGAAGGCGTTCGAGCCTAAACCTGCGCTTAAAGTTAGTGCGGTCACGGCGACCAAGGAAGTCAAGATATTGCGTTTCATAGGTTCTCCTTTTGGGTTGTAACGTTCCCATTGAACGTTTACGTCTGTGTTGCACCCTAGGGTACAAAGACCACAAACTTATCTTATTGAGATGAAGAATTGATCTTAAAAATGAGTATCTCGAGAATCGTGAGGAAATGCCCAAGCGAACAATGCTCTGTCAGACGGGGATTTGCATTCAGGTTTGAGTAAGCCTAAAGGTTTCTTTAGGTTCACGTTTAATAAAATTCAAAGCAACATCATGCTCGAGAAGCTTGCAAATCGGGTTACACTAGCCGTCATGAGTTTGGTCATCCTCGATTTTGGTTCTCAATTTACCCGTTTAATCGCACGTCGTTTCCGCGAATTAAACGCTTTCAGCGTGATCTTGCCAGGACATGCCAGCCTGGAAGAAATCATGTCACATGACCCCAAAGGTGTCGTTCTTTCTGGTGGTCCCGCCAGTGTTTACGACGCCGACGCGCCAGTTCCCGCAGCAGGCGTGATGGAACTCGAGTTGCCAATTTTGGGTATTTGTTACGGAATGCAGTATTTGGTTTACGCTGGTGGCGGCAAGGTCGAACGCATTGGCACTCGGGAATACGGCAAAGCCGTGCTCGAGTCGTATTCAGGCGATTTATTTGCTGGTATTAGCGGCGAATTTGTCGCTTGGATGAGCCATTCAGATACGCCGACCAGCCTCCCTGAAGGTTACTTCGTCTCTGCCAGCACCACCGACACGCCTGTTACAGGCATTGAAAATCCAAATCTCAAACGTTACGGCATTCAATTTCACCCAGAGGTCGTACACACGCCCAAAGGCGCAAAATTGCTCGAGAATTTCCTCGGCATCTGCAACATCACCCGCGATTGGACACCCGCGCATATTCTCGAGAATCTGATCGCGGATGTCAAAGCCAAAGTTGGCACGGACAAAGTGTTGCTTGCGGTTTCTGGCGGGGTGGACTCGAGCACGCTGGCGTTGCTGCTTTCCAAAGCCATCGGTTCTCAACTGACAGCGGTTTTTGTGGATCACGGCTTGCTGCGTTTGAACGAACGCGAAGAGGTCGAAAAAGCCTTAAGACCACTCGGCGACGAAAACTTAATCACGCTCGATACCAAAAAAGAATTCTTTGCCGCGCTCGAGGGGATCAGTGAACCCGAAGCCAAACGCAAAGTCATTGGACGCGAATTTATCCGCGCCTTTGAACGCGAAGCCCGCCGGCTCGCCACGAGCGGCTACAAGTGGCTGGCACAAGGCACGTTGTACCCAGACGTGATCGAAAGCGCGGGCGGTACGGGTGCCGCCAACATCAAAAGCCATCACAACGTCGGTGGGCTGCCAGACGACCTCGAGTTTAGTCTGCTCGAGCCGTTTCGAACATTGTTTAAAGACGAAGTCCGAGAAATCGCCAAACTGCTCGGGCTGCCCGAAGAAATTCGCACCCGACACCCGTTTCCTGGTCCAGGTTTGGGCATTCGCGTATTGGGAGAAGTGACTCCAGAAAAAGTTGATATTTTGCAGCGCGTGGACAATATCTTCATCTCGAGCCTGCGCGAATTTGGTTTGTATCACGAGGTTGCCCAAGCGCTGGCGGTTTTAACGCCCGTGCAAAGTGTCGGTGTCATGGGCGATTACCGCACCTATTCGTATTTGGTTGCGCTCCGAGCTGTGACCAGCGCCGATTTTATGACCGCCGACTGGGCAAGGTTGCCACAAGACTTTCTCGAGGTGGTGGCAAACCGAATTGTCAATCTTGTGCCAGAGGTCAACCGTGTGGTCTATGACATCACCAGCAAACCACCAGCCACGATTGAATGGGAATAAAATCTCGAGCTTAAGAAAAAGACCACCAAGATTCTGGTGGTCTTTTTTGATGATGGGTTTTATTCTTTAATGCAGTTGATGGCTTGGAATCAATTTAGTAGCCCAATTTGGCAATGGCGTATTGTTCATCATCGTCGGTGTCAGGTCAACATTCAGTTGCGTGGTGTCAAACTCGTACCATGCTCCAGTTGCGGCATCAATCACGAGGGGAAACAATCCGCCTAAAATGTCCAAGACAATCCAAAGTGTGCCGACATGATTGTTCAATACAATATTTTGATCTTTGCGCCCTGCGAGGCGAATGGTGATGTTGTAACTCCGATTGGTTCGCAACGAGATTTTAGCTGGTGTAGTTCCCAATACGTTTCCATCAACCAAAATTTGAGCACCTTGAGGATTGGAATTGATAAAGACGCTTTGCGAGTCACCCTTAAAAATGAGTGCACAACTCGAAGTTGATGCGATCAAGGCGATGAGTGCGACGAACATCAACAGTTTTTTCATAATAGCCCCCTCGAGCTGTTGCTCGAAATGAGTATAACAATGAGTTCGTGTTGGCTGTTGAAAATCTAAGAAAAAGTTGTTTAGAACGGATTATTCTCGCTTTCGATTCTTCGCTGCATTCTTGAATCGCGCGATCACTGCGTAAAAAAGTTCCAAACTCGAGAATCGAGTTTGGAACGAAACGTTTTACCTAGTGGATTTAAGCTTTAACTTCAACTGTTTCAGTCACCACAATCAAATCGCCAATTTCAAATTCGTCAAAATTGGAAACGTTGATACCGCATTCGAAACCAGTCAAGACCTCGCGGACATCGTCCTTAAAGCGTTTCAGACCAGAGATCTGACCTTTGGCAACCTCTTTGCCCTTGCGCATGACGCTGGCTTTACCCGAACGCATGATCTTGCCCTCGAGCACGTAAGAACCGGCAATGTTGCCGCCCGCTTTTGGCACTTTAATGATCTGACGAACTTCGGCGCGACCCACGAATTTGTCTTCAAACACGGGTTCAATCGTGCCGCGAATCATTTTCTTCACTTCGTCAATCATTTCGTAAATGATGCGGTAGGTCTTGATTTCGACTTTTTTGTTGTCGGCAATTTTTTGCACGCCAGCCGATGGTGTCACCGAAAAGCCCATGATTTTGGTATCAACCGCAGTCGAAGCCAGAAGCACATCGCCCTCGGTTGGAGCGCCAATACCCGCGAACAAAATGTGCACTTCAACATCGTCGTTGTTCTCGCGCAGCAAAATACCTTCAAGTGCCTCGAGCGAACCTTGGGTGTCGGCACGCAAGATCAAATTGACTTGGCGTTTTTCGATCTTGACCTCGCCGACCTTGCCCAGCAAATCCTCAATGCTCAAGCCTGCGGCAGCACCCTTGCCTTGACCAACGGCAGCCTCTCGTTCGGCATCGTCGGCGGCGTCAACACGTATTTCTTTACGACCCGCAATGATTTCCCTGGCATCGTGTTCGTTCTTGGCGCGTTTGACCAATTCACCAGCAATTGGGGTTTGGGAAAACCCTAAAACTTGTACCGCCACGCCAGGTTTGGCGCTGCTGATGCGGTTACCAAAACTGTCGGTCATGGCGCGAACCTTGCCGTACAATTCTCCGACCACCAAGAAATCGCTGACCTCGAGCGTGCCACCCTGCACCAAAACGGTGGCGAGAACACCCGCCTGCTTGTCCACTTTGGCTTCGATAATCACGCCAGCCAAGTCACCGTCGGGGTCGGCGCGTAAATCCTCGAGTTCGGCGACCAGGCTTAAATTCTCGAGCAGATCGTCCACGCCTTGTCCGGTGCGGGCGCTGATTTGCACGACAATTGTGTCGCCGCCGTAAGCCTCGGGGATCAATGTGGCGTTGGTCAAGTCTTGCATGACCTTATCGGGGTTGACGCCCGCAATGTCAATCTTGTTGATTGCCACCACGATTGGCACTTTGGCGGCTTTGGCGTGGGCAATCGCTTCACGGGTTTGCGGCATGATGCTATCGTCGGCTGCGACCACAATCACGGCAATGTCTGCCACCTGCGCTCCCCTGGCACGAATGCTGGTGAACGCCTCGTGACCTGGAGTATCAATAAAGACAATTTTGCCGCGCGGCGTGTTCGCCTCAAACGCGCCGACATGTTGCGTGATGCCGCCCGCCTCTTTGCTGGCAACATTGGAATTGCGAATGTAATCGAGCAAACTGGTTTTGCCGTGATCGACGTGACCCATGATGGTCACCACTGGCGGACGGTGTGGAATTTCTTTGGCTGGTTTAACTGGCTCGGTCTTGGCTGGTTCAGCTTCGACCACTTCGGCTTTGACGGCTTCAACTTCTTTGCTCGAGTCTTTTTTGACGGCTTTGGCTGGTTTTTCTACCGCAACTGCTACTGCCTCAACTGGCGTTTCAACAACGCCTGCAATGCCTTTTAATTCGTCTTCGACAAGACCTTTGACAATCTCGGCGGTGTCATCATCAATGGTGCTCGAGGCGGTCTTGGCATCAACGCCCATACCGTGCAGCATCTCGAGCATTCGTTTACTTTCAATGCCAAGTTCTTTGGCAAGCGCATGAATTCGTACTTTCGACATCCGAACCTCCGAGGGGTTTAACCCTAAACAACTTGAGTGACTGAATTTATCTCATAAGCGGGTTTGCTTTCTTGAGAATGATTTTTTTCGTGCCAAATCTCGAGTTTTGCAACCAATTGAGCAGCCTCAGCTCGAGCAAACTTTCCTAAACCCTTGATGCTCGTGCACTCGAGTTTGTCTTTGCAGACGTACCAACCGCGTCCCTCGAGTTTGCGCTGTTCATCGGGTGCTAAACCATTTGCGCTTATGGCAATGCGTAACAATTCTGCTTGAGGTCGCCTGGATCGGCACGCCACACACGTTCGCACCGGAATTCGTTTTCCAGCGGCGTCGTGTTGTTTGTGAGGTGCTCGAGCGACAGCCATGACTATTCCTTTTGATCGCTTGGACGGGCATCGATGACTTCACCGTCTGGTGTCGCGCTGAACAATGCTGCGAACTTGTCGGCGGCGGCACTCGGACGAGCAACCGTTCCACCGTCTTCGGCAGCGTCGCGCATGGCGGCGTCAAGGTCGGAAACGCTGGCGCTCTCTTGTAGATCAATCTTAAAGCCAGTCAATTTTGCCGCCAAACGCACGTTCTGACCGCCCTTACCGATAGCCAGTGACAACTGATCGCTGGTCACGGTGACGGTGGCTTCTTTGCCGTCCACGTCCACTTCAATGTTGCCCACTTTGGCTGGCGAGAGCGAGTTTTTAATGAATTCCCTGGGATTTGCGTCCCACTGAATCACATCAACCCGTTCGCGTCCAATTTCGCTGGTGACGGCTTGAATGCGGTTGCCACGATGACCGATGCAAGCACCTATTGGGTCAACGTTCGAGTTTCTCGAGAAGACCGCAATTTTGCTGCGCTGACCCGCCTCACGGGCGATGGCTTTGATTTCCACCGTGCCGTCGTTGACCTCTGGCACTTCTTGCTTTAAAAGGTGCAACAACAACTCTGGTGCAGCTCGAGATGCCAAAATGCTCGGACCTCGGTTGCCCATTTCCACGGTTTTCAGGTAGACCTTGGTTCTCGAGCCAGACGCAAGGCGCTCACCAGGGATTTGCTCTTTTGGCGGCATGATTGCCTCGCCGCGTCCAAGTTCCACAAACGTGTTGCCCTTGTTGTCCTGACGCGCGACCTGCGCCGTAATGACTTCGCCCTGACGGTCTTTGTACTCGTTGTAAACGATGTTGCGCTCCGCCTCGCGCATTTTTTGCGTGACGACTTGCTTGGTCGTCTGAATGGCGATACGGCTGAACGACTCGGGCGGCACTGGAAATTCCATTTCCATGCCCAATTCCACGCTTGGGTCAAGCTCGAGAGCGTCGGCAAGAGATATTTGCTTGTCGGCGTCCTCGACTTTTTCGACTACTTCACGAATAATCAAAACCTCGAGTTCGCCTTTTTCGGCATCCAAGTGAACTTCGACGCGTTTGTCGGGTTCGACATTGCGCGTGTACGCCTGTTGCAGTGCCACTTCAAACGCTGTGATCAACTGCATTTTGTCCATGCCTCGAGCCACTGCGATTTCCTCGAGCGCACTGACGAATTCTCTTTGCTGGTCTTTGTTCATACAAACTCCTGTACTTCTTTAACGATGCGAACTTAACGATGTGAATCAGGCCATTCTGCCAAATAGGCGCGAATCCCTGTAATCGGCAGTGTCTGGGTGATGCTGCCATCCAACTCGAGCGTCACAGCCTCGGGCGTGACCGCCACGATTTTGCCAATAACCGAGGCATCTTGGCGTTTGACCTTAATTTGCAAACCCATATGCCTTTCAAAATGACGCACGGTAATCAATGGTCGTTTTGGACCTGGCGACTCGAGATCGAGCTTGTACTCGCCCTGAATCGGGTCAAGATGATCCAGTTCCAAGCTCAGCACGTTAGAAGCCCGCGTCAAATCGTCCACCGTGACAGGTGTTTCGTCAATTCGGTCAATCCTAACAATCAACGACGTGCTGACCCTTCCACTCGAGACGATCACTTCCAAAACCTCATACCCGAGCGGCTCGAGCACGTCACGGGCTATGTCTTCTAATGCGTTCATTTCACCTCCAATAAGTGCTCGAGAATCATTTTCTCGAGACGAGATTTCGTTCCCACAAACCTTTTGCCATAAGAATGGGGCGGGTTTAAAAAACCCGCCCCGGC
>JANMUC010000846.1:0-7003 GCA_031391225.1 Deinococcales bacterium | reverse complement strand
GACGGCAGCGGCAAACGCTTGCACGTGATTCCGACCAAAACCCTGGGCGCAGGTTTGGGTGCAGCCCTGGCGTTCAATGGCAGCAACCCAGCCGCAGACTTGATTCCAGAAATGCAAGATGCCGCCGCTCGAGTGAGCACTTTTGAAGTCACCCACGCCAGCCGCACCACCAACATTGATGGACGCGACATTACCGAGGGCGACGTGATCGGCTTGCGCGATGATGTGCTCGTCACCAATGGCGGCTCGAGCGAGGATGCCGTGCTGACCATGCTGAAGGGCGCTTACGTCAGTCAAGAAATCGTGACTGTGTTTACGGGTCCAAACATCTCGAGCAAAACTTCTGAGGCACTGCTGGCGCGGATCAATTCTGAGATGCCGCAATTGGGCGTTGAAGTACATACGGGCGGACCAGATTTATATGATTATTTGGTGACCCTCGAGTAAGAGCAATTAGCACATGGCAAAACCCCTGCGCTCGAGACTCGAGCGCAGGGGTTTTATGTTCAACATTAAGGTTTTTGACTTACTTTAAAGCGTCCAAAACAGCTTTTGGATTTCGTTCTGCAATTCGCAATAAAACACTGACTGCACCACCTGGAACTCGTCGTCCTTGTTCCCAACTTTCAACCGTGCGTGAACTCACTCCTAAAACTTTGGCAAATTCTGAACGGGGTAAATTGAGCTTGTGACGCACACTCGAGACTATGGTTTCACGGGTGGTTACACGTCCTTGTAATTCACTTTTGATAATGGCAAGGGCTTGATCGGCACTCTCGAGCAGCATTGCTTCAATTTTTGGATTCATCAGTTTTTTTCTGGGCATCACGCAACTCCTTAATAATTTTTGAAAAGTGCTTTTTGCCGTCACTGGACAGATCAGAGGCTTCATTTTTTGGAAAAATCAAGAACAACCAAATTGCATCACCAATAACCACATAAATAATTCTGACTCCGCCGCGTTTGCCGCGTCCTTCACCACCCCATCGCATTTTTCTTGCACCACCACAATGCGTTATTTTGTCACCTACGTCTGGATTCTCGAGGAGTGCATTTTGAAAGGCTCTTTGTTGTTCGGCGGTGAGAAGTTTATCCACTTCACGTACAAAAATAGGGGTTTCAATAAACCTCATGGACGCCAAAAGCATACGACAAAAGCGTAGATATTTCAATTAAATTTGTTTAACCAATTGAGATTATTGGCAATTTAACCCCAAGAAGCACTGACATTGACCGTGCATTGCTAACCCAACTGCAACAAACTCCGTGCACCATCGGCAATGTATTGCACAGCCAGCGCCGCCAGCAAAACACCTAAAACTCGAGAGATCACGTTCACACCTGTTTTCCCAATCAGGCTAATCACTCGAGTACCGCTGCGCAGCGCAAAATAACAAATCCCAAGCACGAAAAACGCGACCAGAATCACGCCGAGATCGCCGGCAAGACTGGTGGATTTGCCCGTCAAAATCATGATGCTCGAGAGTGTGCCAGGACCCGCGATTAAAGGAATGCCGAGTGGGAAAACGCTGATGTCTTCGCGGGCTTTGGCTTCTTGTTCTTCCTCGGACGTTTCTCGAGCGCCGCTGGCTCGAGCAAAAATCATGTCGAGTGCCATGAGAAAAAGCAGCACTCCTCCACTGGCGCGGAATGCTGCGAGATTGATGCCGAGGTAATGCAGGAAAGCTTGCCCGAACAGTGCAAAAAACAGCATGACGCTGCCCGCGACGATTACGGCTTTACGGGCGAGGCGCAGTTGTTCGGCTCTAGAGCGCATTCCTGCCATGCCCAAAAATGCTGGCACGAGCGCAATCGGGTCCATGACCACAAACAGGGTCAGGAAGGTTTGAATGAGAAAATCGAGCATTGATCACAGTTTACCGTGGTGTCAGACCTTTCAGTGCCACACCAGACCTGACTTCGCCGTCGGCAGTAAACCTCGAGCCGTGACAGCCGCAGTCCCAGGTGCTGTCGGCTTGGTTCCAGTGAACTTCACAACCCGCATGGGTGCATTTGGGATCAAAAAGGTGCAGGGTGCCAGACAAATCGCGGTAAGCGGCAGACTGTTGTCCATCAATCGAAACCAAAGCGCCCTCTCCGGCTTGCAACGTTTCTTCAGGCAGTTTATGTGGCAAAACTGTTTTAACAATTTGGCTGACAAAGCCAATGCCTTGTTGGACAATGCCTGGAATCTCTGAAGGAGAGAACCTCGAGGGTGAGAAGATATCGGTCCATTCGGATTTTTTGCCAAGTACCCAATCGACTGCCATGAGGGCTGCCAACGTGCCCTGGGTCATGCCGACGCCAGCAAAACCTGTGCCAAAAAACCGTCCTTTTTGGTCTTCGCCAATCAAGGGCAAGCTGTCGCTGCTGGTCCAGATTTCACCAGTCCAACGGCGCATGACACGGTAATCGATGTTGGGAAGCCAATGTTTCAGGGTTTGCTCAAGGGCGTCAAATCGGTCTACTGAGGCTGGCTGCCCCGTTTTATGGTCTTCGCCACCAAAAATGACAATCTCCTCTTGAGGGTGACCTCGAGATTCACCAGGCTCGAGCCGGTAGTAATGGTAAGGATTCTCGTCGTCTTCTACCAGAACATCCGGAGCCGTGCCCGCCGCGACGGCAACGGCGATGGCATAGGTTTGGTCGGCTCGAATGCGGTCGAGTAAAATGGGCGAGGCGAATGTTGCTGCGCCGGTCGCCAAAATTATTTTTTCAGCGTTCACCTTCCAAGTGCCTAATGCTGTTTGAACCTCGAGTTGATGGTCGTTGCTGTCGGTAACCGCACTTTTTTCAAAAACCTGTACGCCGAGTTTTTCGGCACATTCGGTTAAACTGCGCAAGTACTGCGCCACATCAAACCGCATTTGGTCAAACAAACACAATGCTTGTTTTCCAGAAAATGGTGCGGGCGGCTTCGAGATTTCGGCGTTTGCGCCCAACATTTGAAAAACCTCGAGTTCGGATTCCAAATCGCGTCGTCTGCCCATTTGCCAGGCGTCAACTCGAGCGACCGAGATTTGAAACTCTGTGGCATGTTTGGAGATGTAATCTAAGCCCGAATTCATGGCTTGCCAGATTTCGGTCATGCCGCCCGTACCCACTTGTTTGATCAACTCTGCCATCGGTTTTTCTGGACGTGCGGTTACATGGGCGGTGGTGTGACCCGTTTCGCCCGAGCCAAGATGGCGGCGTTCAAAGAGTGCCACTTTCTGACCGGCTTTAGCCAATTCCATGGCAGCAGTCAGCCCCATGATGCCCCCACCGACCACTGCAACGTCGATGTCTAGATTGCGGTCTAAAGCTGGATGGCTGGTGGGGTGATTGCCAAACCAAATAGCGAGGGTATCTTGTGGCATCATAATTCCAGCTCCTCAATGATCAATGGTGATAAATACTGTTATTGAGATTGGGATGCAAGTCGTTTACGGCGTGTCTCCCAACCTCTTTTGGCAGCGCTTTTGCCAGAGCCAGATTTATTGCCGCCACCGTCTTGCTTGTTGACCGTTGCCCAAGCAATTTCTTGCGCTCGAGCTTCCGGAACGCCACGTTCGATTTCGCTCTTTTGGATATGTTCAGCTTGGCGTTTCTGCTTGTCAGTATAAGAATCTTTGCTCCCTTGCAGCATGGGTTAAACCTCGCGTTCTTGTTGTGGGCAAATCTTTAACGGTTCGTCAAAATACGCACCAAAGCGCATCAATTGTTTGTTCTAACTCAACGCATTATTCACAATGATCCTAAATTTAGTTAGAGCTTAAACTGAACTAACGCTGAGATTTTTTCTCAGCGTTGGTCTTTGACACCAGTCTTTGTCACCATATTTTCTGCTCTGGTTGGGAGTTGCCAATTTAGCTCGGTAATGCTTGAGCTTGGAATTTACGGGGTTGGGAGTTCAGTCTTGAATAAATCCAGCGCTTGGTTTGGCACAGCGCCTTTGACCATAATGATATTGACACCTGATTCGGAACTGTAACCTCCTTGGACTTCAACAAAGCTCGAGTTGTCAGCAGGATTTTTGTAGACACCAATCAGACCTTGTGCTGTGTTAACGGCAATCACCTGGTATTTTCCTGGAGTGAACAATCTGATGTTCCATTGAGCACTTAAACCTGTACTGCCAATGGTCGTCACCTCGGCATTTGCCGAAAATTGTTTTTTACAACTTTCGATATTGCACGCAATGATGATCGTGTCTTTTACGTCACTGCCGGCAGGAACGGTGATCGTTCCACTGATTCCATACGTTGGAGGTGCAGGACAAGCCGTAAGTCCAAATGCAAGTACCGAAAAAGCCAGCAGTAATTTCTGATTCAACATGATTGCACCTCGAGCTTCAGGCTAATCTTTTGATCGTCACACCAGCGTCAAAAGTTTACTTCAAACCCATTGCGGCACGGTCTAACAACATTCGCCAATCGTCACGTCGCAATCGAACGGCTTTCAAATCCCAACTGAGCGGAAACAGATCATCCTCAAGCGCCACAAAATGCGTGTCAGCTTTGATTCGCAACTCTCGGCGGGCGGTAAAAGCCACTTGTACGTCAAAAACCAGTTTGTAAGCGCTCGAGAGAATGCTAGTGAGCGGTTGTTTATCACCCTCAAGCAAGGACTGCATGGCGTCGGCGGCTTCAGGATGCAGGTTAAAAATCTCGAGCGTCATGTGGTCATCATCCAAAAGGGCATTCAAAATGGCAATGTCATCAACCAGTCCACCCGCGTTAAACCGCTCAATACCAATCACGGTACGGCGGCAGTGTTCGATTGGCACTCGAGTCGGTACACGCACGCTCAAACCCTGGTTGTGAAAGGCTTCGAGCCAATCCCAGAAGCGTTTGATGTTGGAATACCCCTCTAAACTCTGAAAATTTCGTGGTGCGGCGGGCAGCGGCACTCGAGGTTTTAAAAGGGCGGCAAGGCTGTCGTTCATCCGCCAATGTTAAACGCAGAATCAAGTAACGCACTCGAGTAAGCTTTAAACCCAAGCATGGTGCTGGTGCGTTCGATGCCAGCAATCTTACGGAGTTGTCCCGTCACAATGTCGTCCAAATCCTCGAATTGCGGAAAGCGCAAGATCACCACAATGTCCCAGTCGCCCGTCACGCTGTAACATTCGGCAACGTGTTTCATGGCAGCCAGGGCTTCGGCGGTTTCGGGAATAACATCTCGTTTGGCACGAACCAGCACAAAAGCGGTAATCATAAAGCAGTTTTAGCACAACCTGGGGCTTAAAATACAGCATGAACTCAATCTTTCGTAGGGTGTCCACGTTTTCGATTGTTGCCAGAGATTCGGTCACTGGGGATTTGGGCGTGGCGGTTGCCAGTAAATTCTTGGCAGTCGGTGCGGTTGTGCCGTGGGTCATGGGCGGTTTGGGGGCTGTCGCAACGCAGTCCTTTGCCAACACCAGCTTCGGACCTCGAGCTTTGGAGTTGATGGGCGCGGGTTGGAATCTCGAGGATATCGCCGCAGAATTTGAGGCGAACGATGCCGAATACCAGCAGCGTCAGTACGGTTTGGTGAACTCGAGCGGTGAGGGTTTTTCGTTCACGGGGTCGGATTGTCACGCCTGGGCTGGGGGTCGCACGGGCGCAAGTTACGCGGTGCAAGGCAACATTCTGGCGGGTGCGCACGTGGTCGATGCTATAGCCGAAACTTTCGAGCGAAACTCGAGTTTGGTTTTTCCAGAGCGACTTCTGACCGCACTGCTAGCGGGTGATCGGGCGGGTGGTGATGCTCGAGGGCGACAATCGGCGGCATTGTACGTGGCTCGAGTGAAAGGTGGTTATGCGGGATTCAATGACCGCATGATTGACTTGCGAGTGGACGATCACGCCGACCCGATACCCGAATTGCAACGTTTGCTGTCGATTCACAGGTTGCTTTTTGAACGCCCGAATGTTGAGAATCTGATCCCGCTCGAGGGTGAAATTGCACTGCGGCTCGAGCGGGTGTTGTTCAAAAGGGGATTTTTGAAGACAGAACCTGGCGGTCAGTGGTGCGAGAAATCACAACAAGCGCTGCTGGCAATTGCTGGCGTGGAAAATCTCGAGGAACGCATGGTGGAAGCGGGAAAGCTTGACCCAGTGGTGCTTGAATACCTCGAGCGAAAATTTGGAACTTAAAATTACTTCAAGACAATCTCGAGCAATTCTGGCATGACCGCCCAAATTCTAGTGCGCGGCTCGAGAATTTTGGCGAGCGCGTTTAAATCGGTGGGGGCAATGAATTTTGTCGGCGGTGTGAAATGCACCACTGGCGCATGTTCGGGCAATCCCGCAAGTTTTTGTGCGAGCGCTATCGCATCAAACACCGTGCCAATTTCGTCCACCAAACCATTTTCTTTGGCTTGCAAACCCGTCCAAACTCGCCCTCGAGCCAGGGTTTCGACCTCTTCTAAGGTTTTACCGCGTCCGTTCGCAACTCGAGTTCGGAAGGTATCGTAAACACGTTGCACCGATTCGACATTTTTGGCTTGTTCAGATTCGGAAAGCGGACGGTCTGGACTGGAAAAATCGCCGTGATTTGAGAGTTTAATGGTTTCGGGCATGAAACCCAGACGTTCCCACAATTTTTGGTTGTTGGCATGAATGTTGAACACGCCAATGCTGCCCGTAATCGTTCCTGGGGCTGCCAGAATCTTGGTGGCATTGCAAGCAACGTAATACCCACCCGACGCGGCGTATTCTCCCATGACCGCAATCACGGGTTTAACTTGTTTGGCTCGAGCCACCTCGCGCCAGATGAGTTCGGAGGCAAGGGCGCTGCCGCCAGGGGAATCGACGTGCAATACAATCGCCTTAATATTTTTGTCTTGTGCTGCCGAACGAATTGCCCGAACGATGGAATAACCACCCGCTTGTTTGCCGCCGGAAAGCGGAATCGGAATTGGCACGTTGCGCGATTCGCCGTCCGCGATACCACCTTCGATGGACACCAGCGCAACACCATCGGCTGAATCCCATTGCAAGCTCGTGGGGGCAAAACGCAAGGCATCACGCAGATG
>JANMUC010000774.1:0-6959 GCA_031391225.1 Deinococcales bacterium | reverse complement strand
TGATTTCGGGAATGTAACGCCGACGGTGAAATAAATCTTCGACGTAACCGTGCTCGTGACAAAAGGCTTTGGTGCTCTCGAGATAGCCGTTGATGCCTGGGTAGGCTTCAAAGTATTTGGCAATAAAGTCTTTGGCAGTCTCGTAAGAAATGCCCTCGTCACGGCTTAATCGATGTGCGCCCATGCCGTACAAAATCCCGTAGTTGACGGCTTTTGCGCCGCTTCGTTGATCGCTGGTGACATCCTCGAGCGCAATGCCCAAAATGCCTGCGGCGGTGCGGCGGTGAATGTCTTCGTTCAGTCTGAAACTCTCGAGCAGCGCAGGTTCTTTGGTGACATGCGCCAGAATGCGCAGTTCGATCTGGCTGTAATCGGCGCTGATCAGTTTCATGCCTTCACTGGCAATAAAGCCTTTGCGCAGTTCGCGTCCAACTTCTGTGCGAATCGGAATGTTTTGCAGGTTTGGATTGAGGCTCGAGATGCGCCCCGTTGCCGTACCAACTTGGGAATAGGTCGTGTGCAAGCGGTTGGTTTTTGGGTTGACCATTAAGGGCAGCGGGTCGAGGTACGTGCCTTTGAGTTTGGCAATCTCGCGGTACTCGAGAATCTTGGGAATAATTGGGTGTTCGTCCACCAATCCCTCGAGCACGCTGGCGGCGGTGCTGCGTTTGCCTGTGCCTTTGGTTTTTTTGCCCGAGGCAAGTTGCAGTTTGTCGTACAAGATTTTCTCGAGTTGATCCCGAGAATTCAGATTAAATTCTTCGCCCGCCAGTTCCCAGAGTTCCCGCTCGAGCGCCCTGATGCGCGTTTCAAAGGTTTCGGACATGGTTTTAAATTGGGCGGTGTCCAGTCGAATCCCTGTGGCTTCGATTCTGGCAAGCACTTTGCTGGTTGGAATCTCGAGGTTTTCGTACAGCTTTTTTTGTTCATCGGTGAACATGGCTGATAGTTTTGAAATCAACGTGGCGCTGGCGGCGGCTTGCCCAATGGCATCCTTCGCCCAATCGTGCTCGAGGTACCGTTTGGAAATGATGCTGGCACTGACGTTGGTGGTATCCAGGGTATACGCCATCAAAAGCGGGTCGTCTCCAGGCTCGAGGTTGATGCCGTTCATGATTCCGTGAACCGCCAGGGATTTGGCGTCAAAAGCATGAACCTCAGCCAATCCCGCCAGCGTCTCGAGGTTTGGGTTTTCAGCTTCATACACGCCATCCGAATTTGGGTAGGCGAACGCCAAGGCGGTCAAGTCTGCGCTCGAAGCAAAGTTACTCGAGAGCGTAAATCCCCAGACCGCGTTGGCTGCCGGTTTTTGCCACTCGAGTTTATTGATGATTTGTGCGGTTTTTTCTGGCATGGCTTGGAGTTCAATCGCGCCCAAATTCATGTCTTTGATCAAACTGAAAAACTCGAGTTCCGCCAGGGCATCACGCAGTCCCTCTTGTGGAGCGAAGACATTGGCTTTGGTAAAATCCGCCTCGAAATCCATGTCGGTCACGATTCTCGAGAGTTCTTTGCTCATCAGGACATTCTCGAAAGAATCTTTGATTTTTTGGGCATCTTTGGCGGGTTCAATTTTGTCCAGATTCGCCAGAATATAATCGAGCGAACCGTATTTTTCAAGGAGTTTTTGCGCCCCTTTTGGACCAATACCTCGCGCCCCAGGAATGTTGTCGCTCGAGTCACCAGTCAAAGAACGGTAATCGACCCATTGATCGACACGCACACCGTATTTCTCAAAGACATCCGCAGGTCCAACTTCGCGGTCATCGCTGGCGATCACCTTGACCTTGTCTGAAAGCAACTGGTAGGCGTCGCGGTCACTGGTTAAAATTCGCACCTCAATGCCTTCGGCTTCAGCCCTGACTGCCAGCGTACCGATCACGTCGTCTGCCTCGTAACCAGGTTCCTCGAGGCGCATCAAACCCATCAAATCGACAATCTGTTTGGTTTTATGGACTTGTTCGTGCAAATCGTCGGGCGTGTCGGCACGACCGGCTTTGTAATTCTCGAACGCCTCGTGCCTGAAGGTTTTCACGGGCGGGTCAAACACCACAATCACCGCGCCCTCTCGAGTTCCTTTTTTGACGCCGTCTTTTACGTGGCGCATGACCGTTTTTAAAAAGCCGTAAACTGCTTGAACTGGTTCCCCTTTGGAAGTCGTTAAAGTGCCAGAAGAGCGTTGCAAAGCAAAGTACGAGCGGTACGCGAGCGCATGACCGTCAATCAACGTCACACGTTTGGGTTTGGTGTTGCCGACCACTTTTGGTGCTGGAATCTCGAGGTTTTCTTCAACGGCTGGAATCCCGTGCTCCGCGAGGTAAATATCGTTTTCGGATTCTATTTTTTGATCGGTGTCGGGCGCATCGAACAGACTGGGTTGGCTCATGCCAGCATTCTACCCGAATTCTGTTATCAGCGAAACGCCAAAACTTTACTCTTTTGGTTTTATGGCGGCACGACCAAGGTGCGCCAGCGAATCTTCAAGTCGCCACTCACGGATCGTCCACAATCTGTTCAGTTTATGCACACTGCCTTGCTTGTATCCCGCACGGTGCAAACTCACCCAACCGCGATCCTCGTTCAAATCCGAACTCAGTTCCGTCAGCGGGTTGGGATGCCCAATCCAAGCGACCGAATGCGCTCGCAAACCCGCATGAACTTTAGGAAAGGTTTTCTCGAGTTCCAAACGCGTCTGGCAGAATGCAATCACCACATCAAAGCGCCCCTCGAGCCTTAAAAAGATTTCAACCCGTGGCGGTAATGGTGCAAGTGACTCAAAAAAACCGTCTGGCGGGTTGAGCAAACCAACCAAAGAGCCTTCTTTGATCCCAAGTGTTTCGACCAATTGAACGGACATGCTTTCAGTTTAAGGAGTCTTACACTTCAAGTGCAAATACTTTCAGTGGAGACTCGAGGTGATCAAGCGTTGGAAAATCAATTTTGGACTGTCCCAAACTCTCGAGCAGGTTAAAACCCCGACCCGCGCGTTTTAAACCTGTTTTGATTTGCGCGTAAAAAGTCCGTTTGGAAAGTTGGGCGTTGTTGCAACAAGCCAATAACATTCCGTCGGGCGCGACAATACTGACGGCAAGTTCAACCAGTTCATCATAATTGGCTGCCGCCGAAAACCGCATGTGTTTCGAGGTCGCAAAACTTGGAGGGTCAAGAATCACCACATCAAACTTGTCTTCACGCCTCGAGAAACGGTTCAGCCAATCAAAAACATCACCTGAAATAAAATCAAAACGTTTTGGCTCGAGTTTGTTTAAACGGTAATTTTCCTCCCCCCAGTCGAGCACCCGCCGTGAAAGGTCAAGATTTGCCGCTCGAGTTGCGCCGTTCAAACTGGCGACCAGCCCAAAACCGCAAGTGTAAGCAAACGTATTCAGCACCGTTTTCCCAGCCACGTGATGCTTCAGCCAAGCCCTCGATTCGCGCATGTCGAGGAACAAACCCACGCTTAAATCCCCACCAGGACGAATTAAATACTTCACGCCATTCTCGAGAATTGTGATTTCGTCCGTTCGTTCGCCCCAAGCTGGAGCATCGGGCGCGAGTGAATCCCTGTCTATATTCGCCACATGTCGCGCCTCTTTCGGACGGCGTTTGAGGTAAATTGCTCGAGGTTTAAACGTTATTGTCAACATCTCGAGCAAAGTGGTTTCTTGTTTTTCTGAAAGCTCAGTGTACAAACTTGCGACCAAAACACCCGCAAAAAAATCCACACTCAAATCTGTGATTTCATCAGCGCTCGAGTTCACAAGCCTAAACGCTGTCATGTTTGGGTTTTGCTCCAATATGACACGTTTGGCTCGAGCTTTTTGGAATAATTCCTCGAGTTTGGGTTTGTTGTTTAACAGCGCTGGTAAATCTGGCACGACTCGAGAATAACCCAATATTGAGTTGAAGCTCAAGATTGCAAAATCAAATAAGTTAAACTAGACTTAGTTTATGATTCAAGTCAACATCCACGAAGCCAAAACCCGCCTCTCGGAATTGCTCGAGCAAGTCCAAAACGGCGAAGAAGTCATTATTGCCAAAGCCGGAAAACCCATTGCCAAACTTGGCAAACTCGAGAAAAAACCGCGTCAACCAGGTTTTTTACCAGCCAAATACCGAATCGGTCAAGAATTTTTTGATGCCGACATGGAAATTGCAGCACTGTTTGAAGAATCCCAACTCTTTCCCAACGGTGAAAAGTGAATATTCTACTCGACACACACATCCTGATTTGGTGGGCAACAAATGATCGTCAACTGACAACCCAAGCCAGAGAACTCATCGGCGATCCCGAAAACAATGTCTTCATCTCGAGCATCAACATCTTGGAAGTTGCCATCAAATACGGTAAAGGAAAACTGCTTTTGCCACCTGCCCTACTGCGAAATTCGGCGCTCGAGTCTGGTTTTGAAATGTTGGCATTTCAAGACACACACGCCATACAGGTTTCAATGTTGCCACCAATTCACCAAGACCCATTTGATCGCGCCCTGATTGCTCAAGCCTTTGCTGAACCGATGCACCTGCTCACCCATGATGAAATTGTGGCGCAGTACGGAAATACGATTAAACTGGTTTAACAATCTCGAGCATGAATTGAAACACATGCTCGAGAATCAGTGACACGTAAGGGGTATACTTTTTTCATGGACGCGAAAATCAACCTCGCAGACCCAGATTTTGAACCCAGCGACGAGCAATTGCAAGAATTGATGCGTCGTGCATTCTCCAATCTTGTTCAAGAAGACGAATTGAGATTGCGCCTGATGCGAGAACGGATTGCAACGGGGCGAATTGAATTGTTAAAGCAATTGCGTTTAGAAACGGCTCAATCGGTTTGAAACCCGTTTTGCTGATGATTGCAGGTCCAAACGGTTCTGGTAAAACCACTGTGACTGTTTCGCTCCGCCGCGATCAATGGAGCGAAGGTGTTGAGTATATCAACCCAGACGACATTGCCAAAGAAAAATTTGGCGATTGGAATTCTCGAGATGCGATTCTCAGTGCTGCAAACTGGGCAGAAGCCAGACGCGAAGAATTGCTCGAGCAACGCGCAGGAATTGCGTTTGAAACCGTATTTTCAGCACCCGATAAAATAAATTTTTTGAAACGTGCGAAGCGAGCGGGTTATTTTCTGCGCGTTTTTTTTGTTAGCACCAGCGACCCACGTATCAACGCTTCTCGAGTCATGAGACGGGTTATGAATGGCGGTCACACCGTTCCGCTCGAGAAAATTGTCAGTCGTTACGATAAATCAATGGTCAACCTTGCTGCCGCAATTGCAGTTGCTGACCGCGTTTACATTTACGACAATTCAATCGAAAATACGGAAGCAACCCTGTGCGCTCGAGTTTCTGACGGAATGATTCGTAAAATTTATGTTGATTTGCCCGTTTGGGTTGCAGATGCTATCTCGGATTTAGGACATCATCCAAAGTTTGAAGATGCTCGAGATTTTCCCCAATCCTAATGGGAACGAAAACAGCCCAAACCCCGTACAATCACCAGAGCATGACCACCCGCCCCTTTTGCGACTCGAGCAGCCAAACTACGCGTCAAAAATAGATTCAAAGTCGCGGCGTGCATGAAGTACGCGCACAACCATAACCATGTTTTTCTCGAACATATAAAAAATCAAATGTTGACGCACACGAATCTTCCGCAAACCACGCCTTAACTGGTCACGGCGTTCCCCCATTTCGGGAAAAACTTTAAGCTGTTCAATCAAGTCAAAAACCTCATCAATCAAACGTTGTGCGGATTCCTCACCGTTTAATTGTTGATAAAACGTCCAAACATCTGCCATGTCTTCAAGTGCAGAATCGGCAATCGTAAATTCAAATTTCATAACTCAGAGCGTGTTTTAACCCGCCGCAAAACCTCTGCTGCAAACGCTTCTCGAGAATCAAATTTTTTGAAACGTCCAGCTTCAAAATCACTCAAGCCCAACTCGAGATCAGCCATCAATTCTTGCTGTTCGCGTTGCAGCAATTCCAGACTCGCTAGAATCAGTGCATCACGGCTCGAGTACGCACCAGAACCGACTTGCTCTTCAACCCAAGTTTCAATTTTTTTGGGAAGTTGAATCGTCATGGTTTAGGGTATCACGAACCTCGAGATTTAAAAGTGAGTCTCGAGCTTTCAGGAACGAAAACACCCCAAACTCCGTACAATCACCCAGAGTATGACCACCTGCTCCAGTCTCGAGAAACTGAATTTACATTGGCAAAAACAAGCCGCGCTATAATCAATTTATGAACTCAAGTGCCACAGACCTCAGCTTTGAAGTCGCCATACAGCGCATCGTGGCTGAATTACAACCCGAGAAAATCATTTTGTTTGGTTCACGCGCTCGCGGCGATGCTCGAGAGAATTCGGATTATGACGTACTAATCATTGCCAACGGTGATTCGCACGAATTGGCACGTCGGGCTTCTCGGGTTTTGCGAGGACGACGGTTTGCCCTGGATTTGCTGGCTTTTTCAAGATCGCACATCGAACAACGGCTCTCGAACAGCAGCTTGTTAAGACGAATTATGACCGAGGGGAAAGTGTTATATGAAGCCTGAAACCCTTGAGTGGTTAACTCGAGCCACCGAAGATTTAGAAGCTGTTGGGTATTTGAAAATGTGGTTGGAAAATCAGCCCGAAAAAGAATCGACAAAATTGTTGAGCGCTCGAGCATCAACGGGAACGAAAACCATGCAATTCTCGTACAATAACCCAGCATGACCACCTGCCCCTTTTGCGCCTCGAGCACCCCCGAACACGTCATCACTTGCCCGAGTTGCGGCGCGACCCTGGCGGGTTTGCAACTCGAGCTTGGGTTCGTGCAAGTCATAGGGCAAACGCACTAGTGAGAGTTTAATGTGTATGAATGCTTCCAAACATTATCGAACACTTCAGCGCACTCCCCGACCCTCGTCGTGACCACCCAAACAAACTCCATAAACTCATTG
>JANMUC010000761.1:0-16074 GCA_031391225.1 Deinococcales bacterium | reverse complement strand
CGATTTCGTCACTCGAGGCGGTGGGTTGGAAGTTGAACAAGGGTTTGATGTTACGGCACATAAATTAGCCTTTCAAAATTTGAGAGATGCTCCAGAATCACAAAAGAATTATTTTTGCGGCTGCCAAAACTTAGTCTGAGGAACATGCTTTCTGTATCCAATGCCACCTTCAATGCCAATCACTGTATGACCGAAACATTCGGTGAAAACCACCAGACTCTCTGTTCCACCGTAAGGAAAACTGAGTGGAATAAACATCAAGTAATGCGCGTTATTTTCCTCAGTGATCGAAACAAGCTGATATTCACAATTCCAAAAAGCCTCGAGCATCGAATCCAGCGTCCATTGTGGCTCGAGCATGTCGGGTGAATCGCGTTTTGATACTGGCGTGGCAAAGTATTCTGCGTTCCACTGAGCTAATTCTTCAGGTGTCGGATTCCAAAAATAAGATTGTTCGGATTTTGAAAAATAATCAATGGTTGACTCGAGTTCTACCTTTTCGTCAGACTCTTTTGCCGATTTGATGATTTCAAAAAGATGCTTCATCCGACGAAGTGATTCGTCGTCTTTTGGTTGGAATTCAATGTAGCAGTCGTAGTCGTTCATACTAATGATTCAAATCGTTTTTACTTACAGCAACTAATTCGAAGACGGCGTTTTCAATCTCCTGTTCGTGAGCATCTATCCACTCGTCGAGACTTGAAGCTCGATCTGGCTTATCCCACAAATCCTTACCAGATTGATATTTTTGAGCAATCTCTTGAAGCCCGAATTGCACTAAAGCATGACTCATCCTCGAGAACAAGTCATCTGAAAGGGTCTCGTAATACTGGTAGATACCTGAACGAGTAGCGCCAGTCCATTCAAGTACGCGACAAAAAAGCCAGAATTGTTCTGGCAACGGATGCTCATCGCCAACAATGCTGATGAGACGATGAAGCTCGAGCATATCTCGTTGTGCAAAGAGGTTATCAACGTATGAATTTGCGAAACGAATTGACATTAGACCCGCCTTTTATCATTTCTCTAGCAATAAGCATAACCTTTTCTACTTGAGGCTTCCCGTTTAATTTGCGTTAAAATCCCTCATGAACCTCGAGCCTCAAAACCAAATTTCAATCGAACTTTTAACCCCTTCCTCGAGTCTCGAACACTTGCCAATGTTAGTTGAAATTTTGCAAGACGGCATCAACTCAGGCGCAAGCATCGGGTATTTACCACCGTTCCCAGATTCGGACGCTCGAGATTACTGGGCTGGCGTACTCGAGAAAGTGATGAACGGCAGTGTCTTGCTTTGGGTGGCTCGAGACTCGGTTTTGGGCGTGGTGGGTACGGTTCAACTCGAGCTTGCCAGTAAAACCAATGCGCTTCACCGTGCCGAGGTTTGCAAGTTGTTGGTGCATCAAAGAGCCAGACGGCGTGGGGTGGCTCGGGCGTTGATGCTCGAGTTGTTACGGGTGGCAGGGGAGATGAACCGCACGACGTTGGTGCTGGACACCAGGGAAGGTGATCCTTCAAACCTCTTGTACCAATCGCTTGGTTTTCAAATTTCGGGTTTGATTCCAGCCTTTGTCACCAACGAACACGGCGAGTTTCAGGCGACGGTGATTTACTTCAAACTCTTAAACGCTTAAACTAAGTCCATGAGCTTAAACGTCACGGTTTGGAACGAATTTCGTCACGAGAAAAAAAACGAAAAAGTCATTGCGATTTACCCCGATGGTATTCACAATGCCATCGCCAAGCCACTTTCGGCGGCAGGCTTTAATGTCACCACCGCAACGCTCGACGAACCCGAACACGGACTGACCAGTGCCGTACTCGAGAAAACCGATGTGCTGTTCTGGTGGGGTCACATGGCGCACGATGAAGTCTCGGACGAGATTGTCGAGCGCGTTAGGGCTAGGGTCTTGCAGGGCATGGGTTTGGTGGTTCTGCATTCGGGGCATTTCTCGAAGATTTTTAAAACCTTAATGGGAACCACCTGCGACCTCAAATGGCGCGAAGACAAAGACCGCGAGCGCCTCTGGGTTGTTGCCCCAGGACACCCGATTGCCCAAGGTTTGGGTGAGCAAATCGTGCTCGAGGCTGAAGAAATGTACGGCGAGCATTTTGACATTCCTCAACCTGAAGAACTCGTGTTTATTTCATGGTTTTCTGGCGGCGAGGTCTTCCGTTCGGGCGCGACGTACAAACGCGGTTTGGGACGGATATTTTACTTTCGTCCAGGGCATGAAACCTACCCGACGTATCACAACCCAGAGATTCAAAAAGTGCTTGAGAATGCGGCGCGTTGGGCGGCGGCGACACCAGGCACAGCGCCCGTGTACGGCAATGCTAAACCGCTCGAGAGAATGCCTGATTAAAAATATTGAACTTTGAAGCTCGAGAAACCATCTTCTCGAGCTTCAAGTATTTTCGCCAGTAGCAAAACCGGTTTGTTGACGCCATTTTGCAGGATGAAATCCCAAGACAATCTGATGCTGACCAACACCGCGTTTCATCAATTGTTCTGCAATGCCGTAATCGGTGTTGTCTGCTTGCAACCACACAAGATTATTTTGAATCTCGAGTAGCGCGACAGTGCGCAGGATTTGCTTGTCACTTTCCCAGCCTGTGGCAATCACTTGATAGCGTTTTTGTTCGTCATCAAAAACTGTTTTGAATTGAATGTCACCAAAAACTTGAACACTGGCAATTTCGCTCAAGATTTCTCGAATCACTTTTTGTTCTCTGCTCAGGGTTTGATCCATTGGGTGATCACCTCTTCATCTGGGTCGTAGACAAGCAAAGCGATGGCATTTCGTTTGAGGGTATATTGCACCAGTTCGGATTGAAAAAACGTGTTGTAAAGCACGTCTGGAATGGCAAGGTAAAGTTGCCTGCTTGGGTCGCGTAACTCGAGCGCCGAACGGTAATTTTCGTACTGTCCCAACATGGCATGAAATTCTGTGATTTTAGAAATGCCGCCAAAACCCTTGATTTCGACTGCAATCTTTTCTGTGCCACGTTCCAACGCAAGGACACGCTCTGCCGCCAGATCAAGCATCAAGTTAAACAAATCAAAGCTAAAGCCCAAAGGGTCAGCCGTGATTGTCCAACCATCGCTTTCAAGCGCATGTCGAACTTTGTCATGGAATACATCTCTCGCCACCAGACGAGTTTAACGTATATCGAGCTTCACATGCACGAACGGATTCACGTCTGGTTGCCCGTCCGTAATCCACATCTCTCGAGTCTCGAGGTTCATGACCACGGCGGTCACGGTCACGTAATGCTCTT
Organism: Deinococcales bacterium; assembly: GCA_031391225.1. GTDB lineage: Bacteria > Deinococcota > Deinococci > Deinococcales > JAAFIG01 > JANXTZ01. The sequence goes on along the minus strand of JANMUC010000761.1, from coordinate 12,792 downwards.
CTGGTGGGTCGTCAAAATTGGGGTAGCGACAAATGCCGTCTGCGCCACCGTCACGGTCACGCAAGAATTCTTGAAGGTCGGATACCGCCAGTGGTCGTTTGGATTCGAGCAGATGCGTCATGCGTTTTTGCCTGTGCCTCGAGTTGTCGCGGCGCTCACTCGGTGGTTCGATCACGCCCAGCTCAATTGGTGCGAGAAAGTGATTGGTGTGTGACATCGTTCCAAGGCTGCATGAAACTTGGCGCACGCCGTTTGGGGCTGCCTCGAGATCAACTGCCATGTTCGGAGCTTGAGCCACCAGTAAATTCACGCTGCACGCCCTGGCTTCATCGGTCACGATTGCCACGGCTTTTTCAAATTCTTTGGATTTTAAAATTTCGTAGCAGCGCACGTGCACGGGTCGGACGGGTCGCGCCCAATCGTCGTCCATGCTGGTGATGCCGTTGAGACACAAACCTATTCCGCTCGAGTTTAGCCCAAGTTTGCCACCAAAAATTCCGGCTTCGGTAAATGCCAGCATCTCGAGTCCGTCGTCGTGTTTGGTGTGCAGAATTGCACCTTTGACATCAGGAATCCAATCCCAGTTTTGACCAATTAACAATTGCTTGCTTGCTGACGCTTCGGGCAGAACGGCAAAAGCGGTGCAACCATCAACCACACGTTCTCGAGGCGCAAGTCCGTGTTCCTCCAGGGCAACCTCACCAAATTGGTAGTACAAAATTTCGTAACGCACGTTTAAGGCGGCAATCTCGAGCAAATCAAAACCAGAACCTTCACTGATGCCGCGCATTCCCTCAAAATACTCGAGGTTCAAACGTTTGACCACGTCCAGCATTGTTGCGGCGCGTTCGAGCACTTCAGAACGCTCGAGGTGGGCTTCGCGTTTGAAGCGGTCAAAGTAAATCTCGAGGTTTTCACCAATTCGAGATTTCAGGTTCGTACCGTGTTGAACGCCTTGATCAAAACTCGAGCCGCTGAGTTGAATGATGGGAAAGGTCACGGTTCTATCCTACCGAATTGAAGACTGGAAATCATATCTTATTTCAACACGATTTCCAGCGTTTGAACATCCGTCGCTTGGCTTACTTTCTCGGGTCTATTTTAACGGACTGTTAGGGGCAAGATATTGCGTTAAAGTCTGGTAAGGCAATTCAAATTCGCTTTCGCAAGCGGCGGCAACGTGCGGAAAATCCGATTGAATCACCACGCCTCGGCTCGTCAAATACCAACTGAAATAGGAAAAGGTTTCGTCCTGGTAAATACCTGAGCATTCTTTATCAAGAGCTTTGGTGAACGTGCCAAACTCTGCCAGAATCAATTTCTTGATGGCTGCCCCTCGAGTTTCCTGATATTTTCCGTAAGCTTCAGAATAATCGCTTGGGTCAATTTTCAAACCTTCAGGAATCGGCACAAAACGGTACACGTCTTCAGTCTGTAAATCCTTACCCGTGCTCAGGTCAAGGTTAAGGTTTTCCGCGCCGTTGTCAGGATGAGCGCCACCGCAGTAATAAGAGACACTTGCTGCCACACTGAGGATTTGTTTCGAGTAAAGCATGACTTTTGGCGTGTACGAATACTCACCATTGCCAGAGCTGAGGCATTCCAAATCACTTATTGCCGTGCTGTAATGCCAGTCATTCAGAACATCATTAACGGTTTTGCTTTCACCTGGCAGTCTTAAAAACTCTATTTTGGATTTCGGCTCGAGCCACCACTGCACTTTTTTGCCGTTCACAGTTTCGGTTTTCACCAGTTTGGCGGGGGTGTTAAACCGCAAGTAATCAAAAGGTTGCTCGAGTTTCCATTTGTTGAGTAACGCAGTGTTGGGCAATTTGATGGTGCTTAAATCTTTCGAGGTGACTCGGTGCAAATTGATGGGCAAAAGTTTTTTGGGTTGTTTGACCGATGCCCAACTGCCTGTAAAGGTGTTACCAGCGTTTTTCAAGCTCATCTTTGCGGTCACGCCCGTACGATCCGATCCAAATTCGGACAGGCTCACCACGGACTTGCTGACTTTGCCCTCTAAACGAATGTCAATCGCGTGATTGCGGTAATAATAACTGGCTGTCACCGCCGAGTTTTTGTCTGTCTCGAGTTTTAAAGCGATGGCAGTTTTGCCGAGTGTTCCGAGGTAAACGCCATCCATGCTGGCAGCTGAAGCAATCGAGGTTGACAGGACTATCACCGTGAAGATTTTCAAAAAGTTCATGACATTGATTGTACGTCAAGTCTGAAAATCTAAATGCAAACGCTACCCAGATCACCACAATTCAAATTTGTGACGCTGTAAAATAATTTGTCCAACAAAGGAGAATCATTATGCCGCAGTCAGGTCAAGAATATGCCCAAGCCTCGCTCATGCACCACGCGCCACTGTTCGAGCTTCTGGGGCAAATCCCAGCCGAGCAAGCTTCGTTTGCCGCTTGGGATGGCGGCAGGAACTTTATCGAAATCACAGACCATCTCAAATTGACCAACCTGCGACTTTTAGCCATGATGGCAGGCGAAAAACCTGGCAACGCCGAACCATCCAGCGATCTTGCCAGCGCTCGAGCCGCTTTGGAAACAACCAGCGCGACCTTGACAGATAAGGTTTCTCAACTTTCGAGCGAACAATTGGAAAGCGTGGTTGACGCGTTTGGTGGCATGAAAATGCCAGTCTACAAACTGCTCGATTTTGCCCGTGAGCACGACGCGCATCACAAGGGTCAAATCTGGACGATGGCACGAATGGTTGGGGTGCAACCTCCAATGTTCGTCAAATTCGGATAAATTTTTTCTCGAATTGAATTTGCGCGGGTGAAACTTCAAAACCAAGTTTTTGGTTGACTGCCAGCATCGGTTTATTGGTGCTGGCATTGTTTGAATGAAGCTCAATAAAACCGTGATCAATCGCGTATTCTATCGCTCGGAGCTTGAGTGCCAATGCCAGGTTTTGTCCACGGTGTTCACGCAACACGCCGGTCATGCCCGTGTGAAGTTGCGTTGTGTCTGGTCGCACACGATGCAGGCTTAAACCAACCCATTCGCCATTTTTAACTGCCACAAACGAAGCGACTTTCAACAACCTGGCATTCTCGAGAATTTTGGTCTTAAACTCTTCAACATTGATTGGTTCAAAATCTCGGACTCGAGGCACGTCGGCATCAACTTGCGTGAACAATTCGTACAATTTCTGCTCGCATTTTGGGTCAGTTTGCAGGTCGGCAAAACTCGAGATGCTGTAGCCGTTGGCGATCAGATTTTGTTTGAGCGTCGCAAACACTTTAGCCTCAAATCCCTCAAGTTTTAAGGTTTGATGGTATTCTCGCATCACCTCTTTAAAACCTTGAGCTTTGGCAAAATGTAGCGCGAACGGATGAATTTCGTACAACTTGCAAAACGCGCTTACGGGTTGATGTTGTTGCAATTCAACCTCGAGAAATTGGTAAAATGCAGTTCCAAAACCTCGGGCTTGAAACTCAGGCAGTACGTTCAGCTCGAGATAAAACTGATTTTCAGTCAAGTAGATGAACGAAGCTTCACTGATACTTTTATCTTCAAACTCGAGCATGAAACGCTTGATGAAATTCAGTTCCGTGCGTTTTGAATCGATACGCTCGAGTTCGTCGGCAGACACAGGATGATCGGTCCAAGTGGCGTTGTGAATTGCGGCGATGCTTAGGTAATCGCTTTGGGTCGCGGGGCGAATCTCGAGCTTCATTCGTCATCTCGGTAAAATTTCACCACGCTAATCAGCGCGGGTTGACGGACAAAACCGAGTTTGTCATTGATCGCTAGCATCGGCGCGTTGCGCGTGTCGTTGTCGGTACGAATGGTGCTGTACCCTTGCTCGAGTGCGTACTTGGTCACGCGAAGTTTTAAAGCCAGTGCAATCCCACGACCTCGAGCTTCGCGGCGGGTTGCGGTCAACCACTGATCCATCCAGCCTTCCCTCGCACCTTGATAGACTCCTGAAAACCCGAGGATGGTATCGGTTTTTGGGTCAAGCGCAATTTGCGTTCCGTCCCACAAAAAGTATTCGTCACCCAGCACTTGTTCTTGAAAAAATTCCAAACTGATTGGACTGGCGGCTTGCGAGCGCGGCACGTCGGCTCGAGTGGCGGTGAAGCAATCAAATAACGCCTGGCGAAAAACCGTCGAATCAAGTTCTTTTGCCGTGTGAAACTCCACACCTTCAACGTTTTCAAGTCCCGCAAACCTCGAGAAATCAAAGCTGTTCACGGTCAGCAAACTCTCAAAATCGCGTTTGGATTCGCTAAACCCTCGAGTCGTGGCGAACTGAAGGCTGTGCGCGTCCGATTCTGCGATTTGGCTGCGAAAACTGATGGCTTCGAGCGCGGTTAAAAACTCGAGTGTGGACTGATACAATGCCGTGCCGATGCCTTTTTTTTGATGTTTGGGATGTACAAAAATATTACCGAAAAACTTGTGTGGGTGGTACATGCCAGGGTGACGGTAGATTTCGGCAACGCCAACAATTTTATCCTCGAGTTCGGTGACAAAAAACCCTGTTTGAAATTCTGGCTCGAGCGTGTCCATGTCAGATTCGGCTTCGTCAAGCGTGCGTTGCTGGTTTGGACGCACGATGTTCCAAAGGTCAACAATGCCGCTCAGGTCGCCACGGGTAAAAGGTCGAATCTCGAGTTTCATGCTGCTCCTGATAGTTTTTTTCCAAATCGAATGTGAATCGGTTCGTGGACAAAACCAAATTTCTGGTTGACCGCCAGCATTGGCGCGTTGATCAAATCGTTGGCGGTAAACATTTTTTTAATACCTTGCGTTAACGCCCACTCGATGCCTTTTAATTTTAAAGCTTGTGCCAAACCACGCCCGCGAAAATTGGGCAGCACACCCGTCACATCGACAAAAGCGTTGTTGTTGACATCCACGCCTATGTTATTGATTCCCACGTATTGCCCGTCAAAAATCGCCACGCAAAAAGCGGCTTCTCGCGCCCAGGAAACCTCGAGAATCGATTTTTTGAATTGCTCGAGACTTAAGCCCGTGCTCGGCATTCCGAGTGGCACATCGTTTGAGACGGCATTGCCCAAATCGCAGAGTTTTTGATCTCGGTCAATGTCGCTTCGCAATTGGTCAATGGTTTTAAACGCAAAGCCTTGCGCCTCGAGTTTTGCAATTAAGCCCTCAAACAGTGTGGCATCAAAATGCTCGAGATTAAGCATCATATTAACGCGCCGCCATTCCTCGCTAAAGCCGTGATGTGCCAGAAATTTAAGGCTGAAATCACGGTTCTCTTGGGCACTGCATTGCAATAAAATGGGGTTAAACGGCTCGAGGTCTAGCACGACAGATTGCAATAATTTTGATCCAATGCCAAGTCTGCGAAAATCAGGATGCACAGCAGCCCGCAGCCAGAAATGCTGTGGGTGATAATGATCCTGGTGCTGGGTGTACATCATAAAGGCTTGAATTTCTTGGTCAAAAAGGGCGACAAAATAGTGTTCTTTTATTTTGGAATCGTGATTGTTGCTTTCCTCGAGCATTTCGCTGGCACTTTGCGGGCGCTCTGGTGAAACGAGATTCTGGATTTCGGCGATCCGAGCAAAATCTGTGGGCTTGGCATGACGTATCTCGAGCATGGTTTTAGAGCTTCCTTTCAAATCGAATCCAACCAGGAAAACGCACAAACCCAAGTTTACGGTTCATCTCGAGCATCGCAGTATTTGGCGCGTCGTTGAAGGTTCTGATCTCGAGGTTTCCAATGCTTTGTGCGTATTTGATGCCACGAAGTTTCAGTAAAGTCGCCAACCCAATCCCACGGTACTCGCGCAGCACGCCAGTCATGCCGATAATCAAGAAGCCAGTTGGGTTTTTCAGAAAGCAAGTGTAACCAATAAATTCGTTGTCTTTGACGGCAATCAAGCAACCGTCAGGTTCAAACATCGGGTCGAGGATCATTTCTTTTTGCCAGGTTTCAAAGCTGGGCTTGCTGATTTCCTGTCCGAACGGAATGTCCTGCCAGAGCGTCCAATCCAGGTCGTATAGTTTGGTATTTCGATCTGAATCAGACTTGAGTTCTGAAAATGTTTTGATCTCGATTCCTGCGGCTTTGATTTGCTGCTCGAGATGCTGATACGGCGCGAAATCAAAGTGTTCACTCGCCAGTCTCGATTCGGTACGTCGCCAAACTTCTTCAAAGCCTCGATCTGTATGAAAACGGATGGCTCGAGTCCAATCTTCGCCCGCGCCAGATTGCAACACCTCCGCATTTAAGGGTTTGACATGCGCCAGAACATGCTCGAATAAACTCGAGCCAATTCGTGAACCCCAAAATTCTGGGTGAACCCGCAAATTTAGATTGAGTTTGCCCGCACGGTGCGCGAACGGGTCTTCAAACACGTTGCTAACACCACGAATCACACCGTCAACCAGCGCCACAAAGCCCGCAAAATAATAATTGAAATCTCGAGATGCCTCTTCGTGCACCAGACGCCCGAGCGTCATTGGGAAGTTTGGATTTGCGGCGTTTAAAACTTTGAGCATTTCAGGAAAATCTTCTGGAGTTTGAATAGGTCGAATCTCGAGCTTCATGACTGCCTTTCAAAATGCCGTACAAAATGCACCCAAGCGGGCTGTTTGACAAAACCCAGTTTTTTGTTGATGGCAAGCATCGGGCGGTTGACATCATCGTTGAAGGTTTTGATTTGCGCGATACCTTTTGCTTTTGCCCAGAGAATATTTTTGACTTTTAACGCCAGCGCAATTTGCTTGCCGCGCCATTCGCGACGAGTGCCGGTTGCGCCATTCCAGGCGTCAGGCTTGCCCTCAGACCACCACAGGGTGCTTTCAGATAAAAACTCGAGTTTGAAGTCACTGCCGGCTTTGACGGCAACCAGATAGGCTTCTGGAACAAAATCGGGATTGTTCAGCGCCCTGGTTTCAAAACGTTCCAAAGTTGTTTCCGTGAACGGTTCAGGGTCGGGCATGTCACGACCTGCATCCAAATCCAAACGCCACAACTCATGCGCCAAATTGGGCGTTCCCACCAGATCAGCGTACGATTTCAACTCAATCCCGTCACGCTTTAACTCTGCCTCGAGCTGTAAATACGGACTGGCATCAAAACCCTGCACATCAAGCCGAGATTCCCAGGCACGGTATTCCTCTTTAAAACCAGATCGCTCGAGAAACCGGATGCTGTGCGTCCAATCCACCCGCGCCACAGCTCTGACTGTTATGACCTGATGATCCTCGAGCTTCGTTAAAAGATGCTCGAGTAACCCACGCCCAATGCCTTGTTGTCGGTGTTGGGGCAGCACGTTGACATCGAGATAAAATTTATTTGGGTGATAGCGATCTCCCGACTGGCGAAACACACCCACGCCAAGCGCCTTGCCACTCAAGTCCTCAGCCAGAAAACGTTTGAACGACAAGAGTTTTTCACGCACTCCATCGTAATACCGAATTTCTTCGGCGGTGTCAGCCAAATCTGGGTAAACCACTTTTTCGATGTTGGCAACAGTTTCGTAATCATTTTCGGTAAAGGCACGAATTTGCATGTTTGAATTCTCCTGATCTTATTGTTACGGCTCGAGTTGCGTTACTGCATCTGCCGAATGACGGATGTCAAGCTCGAGTTTAGAGTTTTTGAGAAATCATCATGATTTCAATATCCTCAAGCGTTAATGCTTTGCTTTCAAAGCGACCTGCCACGCAACCATAAGCCTGTTGCACCGCAAACCCCGCCCCCTCGAGTAGCCACTTTAATTCGCGGTAAGTAAACGCGGTGTAGTAGCCGTCAAACTCCCTGGTTTCACCTTCGGGACTGGTTGGCGTCCATTTGCTGTACGAGGTCAGCGTGTACGGATCAAAACGAATTGTGCCTGGGTTTGGTAGATTTCGCACGGCAGATAAGGCATTGATGGCGGTCAGTACAAATGGTGCATTGGGGCGCAGCGCTCGAGCCGTGCCTGCCAAAATTTGCCGATGCCCCATTTCATCACCCGCAATGCCAAACGCACCTTCGCACAAACAAATGGCGGCATCAAATCCGGCATTAAACTTCATGGCTCGAGCATCGGCAACGACAAATTCGGCGTTTAAATTTTGTTCGGCTGCCAGTCGTTTTGCCACGTCAATATGACCATCTGAAATGTCCACGCCAAGCACCTCAAAACCGCGCTTGGCGAACTCGAGGCAGTGACGACCCGTGCCGCAACCCACGTCAAGAATTCGGCTGCCAGGTTTGAGGCTCAGATGTTCAATCAAGAAATCCACTTCCTGAATTGTGCCTTGCGTGTAGCCTTCCTCGAGATACTTATGGCGTTGAAAATCAGCGATTGCTTTGTAAAATGCACCGTCATAATTCATTTCTGGAATGTTCACGAAAACCCCGTTCTGGTCAAACGAAAGATAGAATTCAGGTTGATTGCGTTTAAAGTACCAACGCCAGTTCTTCGGAAGGCTTGGCAATTTGCACCTCTCGAGCCACACGGCGCACCTGTTTCAAAGTCTCCACTGGGTCTGGGCGCAAACCAAAATGCCCAAAACTGCGGCACAACCCCGCCACGTCACGCTCGAGAATCATGTTCGCACTTGGGTTTTGTTGCACCAGCACGACTTGTGGGAAGTCAATCACGATGCAGCGTTCCTGCCACCACAAAATGTTGAATGTACTGTAATCACCGTGAACCCGACCCGCGCCCAGAATCAAACCCATGTTGTGAACACTCTGCCTGAAGGCTTCTTCGGCAACGGCTTTGGAAAGTTTGGCATCACTCAGGCGCGGTGCAGCCCCGTTTTCATCACCAATAAATTCCATCAAAATTACGTTGCCCGCTTCGGTTAACGCAATGGGTCGTGGCACTGGAACGCCAGCGTGTTGCAACGCGTGCATCTGCCCAAATTCTTCTTGAACCCACAAAACATTCTGCGCTCCAATGCCAGTGCTCGAGCGCAATTCGATGGCTTTCTGAAGGCGTTTGTCGTCAATAAACCTCGAGCCTCGGTACAGGCTATCGTTCTTAAAAGACCGCACTCGAGAGTCGATATACATTTTCGCGGCAGCAAGTCCTTCTTTGCCTTCGACCACGTAAACGGTGGCTTCCTTGCCTGATTTGAGTTCCCACAAAAGCTCGAGAATCAAACCGCGCTCGAACAGTTCTTGCAAACCTGGGTCATCGAATTTCACGTGTTCTTCGACTTTGTAATCGGTCTGATTTTCGGACAGCAATGCCGCAACGCTGCGTCGGCGCGGTGGTTTGCGGGCGTGACGATGCCCGCGATCTTGGAAGGCTTCACGGTTTTCATCCCAGGACAGGTTGCTGTCACGGGTGCTCGGACGGCGGCTCATGATGCCACCAGCTTGGTTTTAAAACTCGAGTTTTGAGAATGGCACTTGCATGGTAAGGCTGATACGATATGAATCACTTTGACTCCTGATAGCAAAAGACAGGGCGAAGAGCCTCGAGCCGAGGTGTAAAAGGGGTTGAGTTGTTTTCATATTCGTGTCACCTCCAATGCAGTAAAACTATTTTTTAAAGTCTACACCAAAAAGCGTCTCGAGGTGCGATCAGCCAAATGGCGTATTGGTTTTAAGTTGTGTTGCTCGAGCGAATTGCAAATTTGGGTGTCGAAAAAGCTCGAGAGTTGGTCTCTCGAGCTTCCAATTTTTGAGCGGTATTTTCAGATATTGAGGTCAATCACGCCGTCAACAGGTTTGTTCTTGCCTTAGCGCCAACTGGGTACGCCAATCGAGCAGCGGGTCGCGCCCGACTCATCGCGCTGTTCGCTCTGCGCCCCACTGTCCGTTCCAAGGGGGATGTCCAACATCGTGGCGCTGGCGGGAATAATGTGCAAGACATCGCTGTCGTTGAAGACGGGCGCACCCGACCCAGCAGAAACGCAGGAGTAACTGCTAACCAGCAATTCCTTACCATTGGGCGAGAACACCGCCAGCGATTCCTCGCCGTACTGCGAGGTCGTGACCTGCCGCTGTCCGCTGCCATCAAGGTTCACCATGTACAAATGACGTTGGGTATTCGTGGTGGATACCTTCGAAAAAACGATTTGCGTTCCGTCTGGGCTGACGTGCGGCGCACCTGCATCCAAGGTGTTTGGGATCAATCTGGACGGCTTGGTGTAATCCGCGTCGGAGAGGTACAAGTTATTGTCAATCAGACTTTTGTAAACCAGTCGCCCATCGGGAAGCCAGCTTGGGCTGCGCGAATTAATGTAGTAATACAACTCCTTGCCGTCCCTAGAGATCACTTGCGTGGAATACCGTTTGTTAGCCCCGCTGGTGTAAACACTAACCGTGTAAGTCAGTTTGCTGCCATCCGCCGAGAATCTGGGTGTGGTTTCGATCATGTATTGATGCTGCGATGTGCCCTCCACACCTCCATCGGCTTTGTAGATCGTGATTCTCGAGTTTGGACCTGTGGTGGAACTGTTGTACGCCAGTGCAATCTCGCCCCTGGGACCTAATCCAGTTCCAACCAGCGACTCGCTGAGCACGGGCAAATTGAGCGCCATACGGGTTTTGTTGGTCGCCATGTCCACCGCGTAAAGCTTCTGAACCTTTTGGTAAATCAGGGTTCCAGAGCGACTCGAGCCATCTGGTGGTTTGCCTGATCCAGACGCGCCGTTACATGCCAGCAGCACCGCACCAAGGGTAAATAGTAGCAGGCTTTTCTCGAGTTTCATTTGGTTCCCGTCTAGCCGCTCGACCCATCAAGTTTCTCTTGGTCGGCTCGAGTTACGGAGCGTTGCAGGTTTCTTGAAAGAAGGAGAACGGCGTTGTCATTTTTGATCTTGCCTGATGACCTTAAGGTGCGCGTGAAGGGTAAATGTAGTTCATGGGACGCTATCGAGGCTAATATCGGCAGTTGAACCCGCACGGCTGTACACCCTGTCGAGGCGGATTTTCAATTCAACCCTTCCGTCCATAAACCTGTGTTGCTCGAGTCGAGTGATTTGGGTATCAAAAAGCTCGAGAGACCAACTCTCGAGTTTTGTTCTACTTGAAGTTTGAGTTCTGGTATCACTTTTCTTTTTCGGTTTTATCTGTTGCTGATTTGTTCATGACAACACCAAGTTGTGTCAGCAGGGCTGCCAGTTGCGGCAAAACATCTTTGCTGTCCAGCCCCAATCCGCTCAGTGTGCCATCCACGGCTGCACCGACTCCCATGCCGTTCATAAATTGCTGATTCACTTTTGCCAGGGTTTCAGGGTCGCCGTAAATGTTCATGTTGCCTTTGGAAAGCATTTGCCCAAGGGCTTTTGCCATTTCGGCTTGCACATCGCGGCTTGCTTCAATTCGTAGTTTTTGCAATTCAAACTCGAGTGCGGCTGCGGAAAAAGTTTGTTTGTTCTCGAGCGCTTGACGTGCGACCTCGACCCGAGCGCGTTCAACTTCAACGTTCTCCCTGGCGATGTCAACGTCTACTCGTTTTACGGCGGTGTCACCTCGAGCCATTTGTTCTTTGGCTTGGGATTCGGCTTCGGCGCGGCGTAATGTTGCGGTGGCGTCAAGTTCGGCACTTTGCTTTTGGGCTTCGGATTTTTTGACTTCGCTGAACGCCATGACTTCGGCATTGGTTTGTTGTTTAAAACGGTCTTGCTCGATGGCTTGTTTGGCAGCAATTAGTTTGGTTTGCGCTTCGCGTTCGGCTTGCGCCAATTGTGAAACGGTGGTGATGCTCTGGCTGGCTTTTTCACGTTCGGCTTGCGATTCTAACGACAGTTTTTCGGCATCGGCACGGCGGCGTTCCGCATCGGTCACGGCAATCTCGCGTTCGCGTTGGGCAACTTCAATGACTTTTTCGCGTTCGACATTGATTTTTTCGCGCTCTTGCTCCTTTAAGATCACTTGAAGATCGCGTTCGATGGCGGCTGTTTTTACAGCTTGTTCCATCAAGATTTCAGCTTCTTTAACCTGGCGATCCTGTTCGAAACGGTATGTTTCGGCTTCTCGAGACTTTTCGGCTTGAACTTTGGCAATCTCCGAACGCTGTGATGCTTCGGCTTCGGCTTTGGAACGCTCGAGTGCCAGCACTTCGGTCGCAATTTCGACGTTTTTGATGGTCAGTTGCCGACGGGCTTCTTGTTCGATACGGTTGCGTTCGACCAGTGCTTCTTGGGTGATTTCGGTAATTTTTCGTTTGCCTTGGGCGTCAAAAATGTTGGTGTCAGACAGCAAATCTTGATTGGTTTGATCGAGTTTGGAAATCGTCACGGATTCTAAACTTAAACCGTTTGGTTCAAGGTCAGCCCGCACCAGGTCTTGAACGCCACTGGCAAAGGCGTTGCGTTGCGAGTGAATCTCGACCAAGTCTTTGGTGGCGGCGACAGAACGCAGTGCCGAAACGAGTTTTTCAAACACCAGATGCGCGACCTCTTGGGCGGTGACACTTTTTTCACCCAAGGAACGGCTGGCGTTCATGACCGCATCTTCTTCGGGATGCACTTTAATGTAAAACTCTGCTTTGACATCGACCCGCAAATTGTCTTTGGTGATCAGGGCATCCAAGCCTTTGCGTTCGACCTCGAGTTTGAGGGTTTCAAGGTTCACGGCGACCAGCCTGTGTACGACTGGAATAAAGAAACCTCCTTTGTCAATAAAGACCGTGCGTCCTCCCAAACCCGTGCGAACATACGCCAGGTTGGCGCTTGGTTTGATGTAAAACTGCGTGTAAGCCCAAGCTGCCAAACCGACCAGCAAGAACAGCAATCCCAGCCCACCAGTAATACCAGAATTGATGGGACTCCAGGTCGAGATGAACGAAGCGCCAAACAAAGACAAGGCAAAAAACAGGATGGACAACCCAA
>JANMUC010000757.1:0-4831 GCA_031391225.1 Deinococcales bacterium | reverse complement strand
CGGCTTTGTCCGCAAAATCGTGCTCGAGTCTCGAAGGTTTTGCCGTTCCCAACAATGCCAAAGTTGCACTCGAGAAATTGATCTCGAGGTTTGCCTCATGACGCATTTTCGTGCGCCAGTGGTGTCTGTTCCAATTCCCGTCTTGGAATCTGCGATCGAATCCTCGAGCAAATCCAAACGCCGCAATGCTGACGCCCATGCCGATGTCACGATTATTGGAGCGGGTTTCGCTGGTTTAACCGCAGGGGCGCTGCTCGCCAAAGACGGTTTTAAAGTCCAGGTGCTCGAGCGGGACGTTCACCCTGGAGGTTGCGCCGCCAGCTTCACCCGCACGACCACACAGGGCGATTTTCGCTTTGCGGTGGGCGCAACGGTCGCGGCAGGTTTGGAGCCTGGCGGAATTTTACACGGTATTTACGGCAAACTGGGACTTCATGCGCCAGGAAAAGCCTTGGAACGCATCATGCGGGTGCATTTAAACGCCCAACCCGTCGAAGTATCATCTAACCGCAACGCCTGGAAAACCGAATTGATGCGTGCGTTCCCAGGGCAAGAGGCTGCCAAACTGAAATTCTGGCAAGAGTTGCAAAGCCTCGCGGACACCATGCACCACGTTGCCAAACGCTTTCCATCCATGCCGTTTAAATCCATTTACGACATTCTGGATACGGCTCGAGGCATCCATGTTGGCGTGCCAAAAGTGTTGCTTTCGCTAAACAAAACCGTTGCTCAACTGCTCGATCACTACGGCATTCAAGACCCAGCCCATAAGGCATTTATCGATGGTCAACTGCTCGACTCGATGCAGGTGGTATCAAACGGTTGCGCCCTGCCCAACGGCGCGTATGCCCTCGAGGTCTACCGCTTCGGTGCGCAGTACGTACCTGGCGGACTCTCGAGCATTGCCCAAGACTTGGCGCAAAGTATTACTGACAATGGCGGCACGGTGCATTACGCCACCCGAGCACGCGAGATTCTGACCGAAAAAAACCGTGTGCTCGGCGTTCAAACCCACGCTCGAGCCTTCAAATCAGACGTTGTAATCTCGAGCGCACCAGTGCCAGACACGCTGGCATTGTTGGGAACGGCAAAACCTTCGAGACTCGAGCACGATTTTGCGGACAAAGCCGAAATTTGGGGCGCGTTCACGCTCTACATTGGTATTCAAGAAAACGCCCTGCCCAAAGATTTTGGCTGCTTCGAGCAAATCACCGATTTTAATGATGCTGGCATTGTTGAGAATTTCTTGGTCAGCACCAGCCCCAAATGGGACGCCAGCCGCGCACCGCAAGGGTTTCGCGCCATTACCATCAGCACCCACGTCCGAGCCACCGATTGGTTCGGCTTGAGCGACCCCGATTACAAAGCCAAAAAAGCCGCCTTCGGAGAGCGCATCTTACGGCGTCTCGAGGAACTTTTTCCAGGTTTTCACGCAGGCATCGTTCACCTCGAGATAGGCACGCCGCGAACCTTTCAAGGCTTTACGCTGCACAGTTTCGGACGGGTCGGCGGCATTCCACAAACAATCTCGAGCGCCAACCTGAATGCGATTCATCACGATTCGGGCGTTGCGGGCTTGTATTTGGCGGGCGAAACCATTTTCCCAGGACAGGGCACTCTGGGCGTTGCCGTCAGTGGTTTTAACGCCTACCGCAGCAGCAAACGACAGCTCATCAAAACCAGGGCGACGGTTAAACGAACGTCCCAGAGGGGAGTTTCAATTGACTTTTAAACCGCAGAGCAAAAAACCGTATCCAAATTTCGTTCATCGTACTGTTTCAACGCCACAGGAGGCATTTATGACACTCGTTGCCAATAACCGTCCGCATCAGATTCGATACCGCCGTGGTCAAACCGTTTACTTTGAAGGCGACCCAGCCTTGAGCTTGTTCAAGGTCGAAACCGGTTTGGTGCGAATCGCCAAACTGACTCCCAAAGGTCGGGTTTTGACCGTACGCCACGTGCTGCCTGGCGATTACTTCGGCGAGGAAGCCTTCAACGGAATGCTGCGCGACCACCAAGTCGAAGCGTTAACCGATGCTACCTTATCCAGCCTCGACCCGAACGGCATCAACGTCGAAAACCTGCAATCGGTCACGCGCAGTCTGTCCGATCAACTGCAACGCGTGATGGCTTACGAATATCACTTGCAAATCGGTGACCTGCGTCAACGCGTGGCACGTTATTTGATTCAGCTCGCCGCAACGCCACTCGGCGGGATTGATGAACAAGGGCACCCTTTTGTCCGTGCGACCCACGAGTTGATCGCCGAAGGCACCTCGAGCACCCGTGAGAGCGTCAGCAAAATCATCACCGAACTGCGCGGCGACCATTTGGTGCAAAGCGGTTACAGGCGCATTACGTTGTTGAACGTGGCAATTCTCGAGGAACTTTCGGAAGCCACCGACCTCGACAACGACGATTGAACAACCCAGCGAGCTTCAACCAGCAATCAACAAGATGGTTTACAGTGTCTCGAGCCAACACAACGCTCGAGACACCATTTTTGGGGGGCAGTTATGAAAGTACTCGTTACAGGTTCAACAGGTTACGTCGGGCATTATGTGGTGAAAGCCTTGCTCGATGCTGGGCACAGCGTGGTCAGTGTCAGCCGAGATGCGGGCAAAACCAAAACCGCTTCGGGCGCTAAACTTGAGATTTTTAGCAACGTCGAATACCGCATGGGTGATGTGAGCAACGGCAACGGTTTGGAAGAAGCCATGAATGGTGTCGAGGCAGTCGTGCATTTGGTGGGCATCATTGCCGAAAAAGGCTTGCAAACCTTTCAGCGTGTTCATGTTGAGGGCACGCGCAATGTACTCAAAGCTGCCAAAGCCGTAGGTGTTAAACGCTATGTTCACATGAGCGCTTTGGGTGCTCGTAGTAACGCCGTCAGTGGGTATTCGAGCAGTAAGTTTCAAGCCGAAGAATTGGTTCGGGCATCTAACTTGGACTGGACGATTTTTAGACCCAGTTTGGTGTTTGGGGTGGGCGACGACTTTTTTGGGCATGTTTTAAAGAATCTAGTCTCTCAAGCGCCGATCGTGCCTCAAATTGGGGACGGCATGTTCTTGTTTAGACCAATCTGGGTTGGCGACGTGGCGCAGTGCTTCGTGCAAGCGCTGGCAAAACCCGACACCATCGGCAAGACTTTTGATTTGGTCGGACCCAAAGAGTTCACTTTTAAAGAACTTTCAGCCCTCATGCAAACCGCGCTGGGCATTAAAAAGCCAGTCGTCGCCGTGCCACTGCCGATCATGGACATCATGGTTCCGATCATGAACATCGTTCCAGCCATTGCGCCGATCACCAAAGACCAGTACGCCATGATGAAAGCCGGCAACACGGGCAATCCAGAGGTCATGAACCAAAGCTTTCAACTCGAGCACCGGAAACTCGAGACGGAATTACCAGCCATTCTCGGAAAGTAAGCAATTATTTCGAGTGCTCAGTTTTGACCCGTTCGAACTGCCTAGCGGTTTATGATGGGTTACGTGGAATTGTTCATCATCGGTTTTGCCTTCCTGTTCGGGTCACTCATCGGTTCGTTTTCTAACGTGCTGATTTACCGCATTCCGCGCAAAGAGAGCGTCGCCTTCCCACCCAGCCATTGCCCCAATTGCAACCATCAACTCGGTGTGCTCGATTTGTTCCCGATTTTTTCCTGGTTGTTCCTGCGCGGAAAATGTCGTTACTGCGGCAACCCAATCACCAGCCGTTACCCAATCATCGAATTGATTTCGGGCATTGGTTACGCCCTGATTGCCTGGAAGGTTTTTGGCAATTACAGCCTCGGCACACAATACGGTTTTGACCGCAATTACATTCTCGAGGCGCTGGGCATGATGTTCTTGTATACGTGTCTGCTGGTCGGTTCGGCAATCGACCTCGAGACGAAAATGCTGCCCGACGAATTCACGCTGCTGCCATTGCTGGTCGGTTTGGCGCTCTCGGTCTGGATCGGTGGCATTCCAGGCTTTTACAGAGCGCTCGAGGGAGCCATGTTTGGTGCTGGTATTCTGGCGTTTGTCGCAGGGTTTTTTGCTTGGGTGTTGCGCCGATTTAAAGAACCAAAATTCCCATCGTTTCCGGTTGGTTATTTGAACATTCATTTGGCATTTCTGGTCGGCGCTTGGCTTGGACCCATTTACGGCGTTGGCGCGGGAGTTCTGCTCACCGTTGTCAATTTGATTTTCAAACGCGTGATACCAATGCCAGACTTTTTAACGCTCGGCGGCGGCATCATCAGTGTTTTTGTCTCGAGCAGCGTCTTACAAAATCACAGCCTGACCACCAGCGCTTACGGTGCACTGCAAGCCGCAGGTGGCATGGCATTGCTGGCAGGCTTGTACTGGTGGTTCACACCCGAAGTTGAGGACGATGAAAACGAAGACGGCGATCCCGTCGCCTTTGGTTTTGGCGATGTCAAACTCTGGGGCGCGGTGGGCGTGGTGCTGTTCTGGCAGGGTGCAATCTTTGGATTTTTTATTGGTGTTTTCGCGGGCGCAATTTTTGGCGTGATTCAAAAAGCCCGCACCGGCGATTCGCAACTTCCGTTTGGTCCAGGTTTGGCGCTCGGTGCGTTGGTTGCGTATTTTACAAACTCGAGTCCGTTTTTGAGTTATTTGCAAAGCATTGGGATTTTAGGCAAATAGGTTTACAGCACCTTGCACAATGTTTGACGCGAAGCGATTCCGCCCGAAGCGCCCAAGCCCGTTAGGTGCTTCTTGGGATCAAGAAGCTGCGTTTTATGGTCAAGAAGCGGTTTTCATAAGAGTAAGAGCGTGGAGCGACCCAAGCCCGTGAGGTGCTGCTTTAAGGGTCAAGAAGC
>JANMUC010000751.1:0-1167 GCA_031391225.1 Deinococcales bacterium | reverse complement strand
ATGCGTTCGATCACCTTGTCGGTGTCCACAAAATGCAGTGCAAGCGCCCTCGAGAGGTCCCAGCCAATTCTGGACTTGCCCGTGCCCATAAAACCCACCAATGCCACCCATGAGACGGGACGTTCGATCAGAATGGGTTCTCCGGTGCGCGGCATATCGCCTCGAGCTTACCATTGTCGGTGAGATTCAGACCACGGCTTGATCAAGTCGCAGTCAAGCATAGAGCCTTGATTTCTTTTTAAGAAGTCAAGGCTCTATGTTTAAATTGTAAATCAATGATGCAAGAAATTATTGATCCGTCTCACGAAACAGAGCCAGGTATTGACCAAAACCTTCCTCCTCGAGTTCTTCGAGCGGAATAAACCTCATGGCTGCCGAGTTCATACAGTAGCGCAAACCCGTCGGCGCTGGACCATCGTCGAAGACGTGCCCGAGGTGCGAATCGGCGTTCATGGAGCGCACCTCGGTTCGTTGCATTCCGTGGGCGAAGTCGGTAAGCGTTTCAATGTTCTCAGGCTCGAGCGCTTTGGTGAAGCTGGGCCAGCCGCAATCTGAATCGAATTGGTCGAGCGTACTAAAAAGCGGCTCTCCGGAAACAATATCCACATAAATTCCAGCTTGGTCGTTATCCCAGTAAGCGTTGTCGAATGGTGGTTCTGTGCCACTTTGCTGCGTGACTTGATACTGTTCGAGGGTTAACCTCGAGCGTAAACTTGTATCGGACGGTTTGATGAATTTTGCCATATCAACCTCTAGATCACGACTCGTTTACTGTTTCAAGAAATCAATCAAATCTGTTGCCAGCTTTTGTTTATGTGTGGCGAACAGACCGTGCGGTGCATCATCGTACTCGAGAAACTTGGCGTTCTTGATTTTCTTTGCGGCTTGGCGACCCGCCGTGTCAATCGGTACGGTCTTGTCGGCAGTGCCATGAACAATCAAAGTTGGTACATTAAACGCTTCCAGATCGGGTCGGAAGTCGGTGGTGGCAAAGGCGTTGGCACAAGCAAGTGTACCTTTTAAGCCAGCCATCATCGCAAGGCTTCGCGCCCACTCGAGCACTTCCGGGCTGGCTTGGCTCGAGCTTGGACCGCCCGCGAAGAAGTCCTTAAAAAATCCAGCAAAGAATTTATTGCGATCCTCTTTCATGGACTGTGCCATCTGATC
>JANMUC010000730.1:0-1225 GCA_031391225.1 Deinococcales bacterium | reverse complement strand
CCAACCGTGGCGCAACTCGAGGCGTTACTTGACAAAGACGGGTGATCGAATAGGGAATTCTACGATTCCCCTGTCGCAAAACCGTACAACCCGCGCTTGTAAGGTGCTTGAAAACCCAGAACAATATGATCTCTGGGAATGCCCTGCTCAATTAACTGCTCGGCAATTTCGGCATCGGTTAAATCTTCCTCGAGCCAAATTAAATGGTCACGGATGACAATGTGAACCAGCATGGTGTGGACTCGTTTTTGACCATCCCAGCCACTAGCAACCACTTGAAAATGTTGCTGCGCGGGGTCAGTCAGGACTTCATAATTCACGTTTGCGTATGGGGTGTGCCAAGACTTGAAAGGCTCGAGTACCTTCAAAATAATTTGTGCGCTCGTTAAGGCTTGATCCATTGTTCAATCACCTCGGTTTCTGGATTGTAAACAATAAAGTTCACTTGATAATGTGCAATGGCATCCAGTGCAAGTTCGGAATCAAAATACAGGTCGAAAGTATCAATCGGGACTGCTAGATAAAGCGTTCGTTCGGGTTCGCGTTTCCCAAGTTGTAAACGGTAATTCAAAAATTGCCCTAAAGCTTGATGAAAAGCTGTTGTGAACGATGCTTGACCAAAAACCTTGACTTCGACTGCGATTTGCTCGAGACCGTTTTGAGCAGCGATCAGGCGCTCTGCGCCCAAGTCAATTTGAATATTGCTTCGTCCTAACAAAATGAGCAGTGGGTCATGAGTGACGAGCCAGCCTGATTTCTCGAGTGCGTTTTTGACTGCATTATGGTATTTGTCTCTTGCCATAAATTAAACTTCTGGCAGCAAGGTTATTGAGTTCACTCGAGGCTGCTTCATACACGAATTTTACCACCATTTGAGGGATTCATTTGCAAAACCCTAAACCTGAGTTTGGTTTTGGCTACACTCCTGACACCAGTTTGCCACCAAATAGCTTGGGCGAACCTGGGTTTTTTCGGTGACAGATGTGCAAACAAGCAATATCTCAAGGGCTTAAAAATACTGTTAAGAACGCATATTCGTGCTAACTTGCTCTTACTTGTGCAATTTTGAAAAATCAAACTTGTCTTGCTCATAATCGTGGGGTCGACAGTTCAAGTCTGTCTATAGCCACCAAAAAGAACCCCGTGAATGACGGGGTTCTTTTGTTGTCTCAAGTTCGGGATTCTCGAGTTTCGACCTGTTCATGACCTATATCTTGAGAAATCT
>JANMUC010000727.1:0-3792 GCA_031391225.1 Deinococcales bacterium | reverse complement strand
GCTTCTTGCCCTTGAAGCAGCACCTTCTTGATGCCAAAATGCACCTTCTTGACCATAAAATGCACCTAGCGGGCATGGTCGCTTCTTGACCATAAAATGCACCTAGCGGGCATGGTCGCTGACGGGCGGCATCGCTAACGGGCTTGGGCGCTTCGGGCGGAATCGCTTCGCGTCAAACATTGTGCAAGGTGCTGTAAATGACGCCCAAGCGTCAAAATCACAGCGACAGCAATTTATTTGATTGCCGTCGCTGTAATAAGTTGAGTCTTTTTGAACTCGAGTTTGAGAGTGTGTGAGAAATGGACGCCCAAAAGTAATGAGCGCATGTAATATCAATCCATTGTGCCGAGACTTTCCACACACTCCTCTTCAGGACATAACATTCTGGTCGTAGATGACAACCCACTGGTGCTCGAAAGTTTACGGTATTTGTTTGAACGTGAAGGTCATACCGTTCTGATTGCCGACAATGGTCGGGCGGCACTCGAGGTTTGCCAAAAGAACGCGATTCATGTGATGGTGCTCGATTTCAACATGCCTGGCTTGACGGGCGGCGAAACGGTGGAGAAACTACGCGAATTTAACAGTGACACCCAGGTCATTTTGCAAACTGGTCAAAGTTTAATTCCAGCCCGTGAAATGCTACGCGAACTCGAGATTCAGGGATATCACGATAAATCTGAGGGCGCTGAAAAACTGATGCTCTGGGTCGATGCAGCACTGAAATCGTACCGCCAAGCCCATGCCCAAAAAACCTTGGAAGGCAGCTTTCTGGCGCTCGGTTTGGCGCTCGAGATGCGTGATCTGGAAACTGCCGGTCATACCCAACACGTGGTTCGGTATGCCACGGCGCTCGGCGAGGCTTTTGGCTTGAACACGCTTCAACTCGAGGCATTGCGCCAAGGCGCGTACCTGCATGACTTGGGCAAACTGGGTGTTCCTGACGGCATTTTGTTAAAACCAGGTAAACTCAATCCTGAAGAGTGGAACATGATGAAAACCCATGTCGAACGTGGTTTTCATCTGGCGTCACAAATTCCTGGTTTGGCTCAAGGGGCGCTGAATGTGATTCGTTACCACCACGAACGCTTTGACGGTTCGGGTTATCCGGAGGGTTTAAAGGGCGAAGAGATTCCGCTCGAGGCTCGGGTTTTTGCAATTTGTGACGTTTACGATGCCCTGGTATCGATCCGACCTTACAAACGGGCTTGGAGCCACGAGGAGGCTTTGGCGCAGCTTCGCATGGATTCGGGCAAGCATTTTGACCCAAGTGTGGTCAATGCCTTTATTGAAATGCTGAGTTCATTCTCGAGCGAAAAACAGTTGGAATTGGTGAGCAACTAGCATTTCCTGAGTGATTCGTGTGACAATTAACGCAGTTCAATCACAACTTCAAGGCTTTTGGGCTTAAATGAAAACGAGATTGAACTTCAAAACCACCATTTTTGAGATTTAGAGTTTTCCTTTAAAAAATTTTTTGAAGATACAGTTTGGCAGGAGATACAGTGGCACGGCTTCGATCTCAAAACTCACAAACGGGTCACACCATCTTGGTGGTCGATGATGACAACACCATTCTGATTACGTTGGCTCAACTTTTACAACTCGAAGGACATTCGGTGCTGACCGCCTCTGGAGGCATCGAGGCGTTGCGTCTGACCAAAGAACACGAAATTCATTTAATGCTGCTGGATTATTTTATGCCAGACATGAACGGCGAAGAGGTTGTGCGCGAAGTTCGTAAATTTGACCGCAACGTGCAAATCGTATTGCAAACCGGTTATTCTTCGGAGCGTCCAGCCCGTCAAATGTTGCGTGATCTCGAAATTCAGGGCTATCACGACAAATCCGAAGGTCCAGAAAAACTGCTGGTCTGGGTCGATGCCGCGCTCAAAGCCTACCGTCACGCTCGAGCTTTACGCACCTCTCGGGACGGTTTGCGTTATATTTTGCGGGTCACACCCGAACTTCATAAAGTCCAGCCGCTCGAGGATTTGATGCGCGGCGTGTTGCTGCAAGTTCAGGGTTTGTTGGGATTGTCGGGGGCGTTTATAGCGATTTCGGACGATTTCCAAAACCAATTTTCCAACGACGGCTTTGTTGCCACCATCAGCAACGAACAACTCGAGCTTCGGGTTGGCACTGGACGTTTTGAACAACAAACCTGGTCAAGTTTGTCCGAGAGCGAACGCGATCTGGTCAAATACGCGCTCGATTCTGGCGTGACCCAGCGCGAGCAGAGTTTGGCTGTACCGTTGGGCTTCAAGGACAAGCTTGTCGGTGTGGTGTTTATCGAACAACAGCTCGAGCCTGATGCCGACCTCGAGCTGCTCGAGCTGCTCGAGTTGTTTGCGGCGCAGGCGGCTATCGCGATTGAAAATGTGCGGCTTTACGATTTAGCAACCGTCGATGGTTTAACCCGTCTGATGTCGCGGCTTCATTGGATGGATCGTTTTGGTGAAACGCTCAAGCTTGCATCCAGGCACGGGCACAACACCAGTTTGTTGATGCTTGATCTGGACGGTTTTAAAGAAATCAACAATAACCTTGGACACTTATCCGGCGATCATCTTTTAATGAAGGTCGGACGGGTCATCCGAGAATCGTTACGCTCGACTGACATCGCCGGACGTTACGGCGGGGACGAATTTAGCCTGGTCTTGCCACTGACCGACCAAAATGGCGCAATGGTCATTGCCGAACGTTTGTGTCAAGCCATCAACGCGGTCAAGGTAGGACACAGCGATAAAACCCCAAAACAAACCATCAGCGTCAGCATTGGTCTGTGCACCCTCAAAGCCGTTCAAACCGATGCTGGTAACCTGGGCAACCAAGACCTCGAGCTTATCCGAAACGCCATGATCGAAAATGCCGATAATGCCATGTACCAAGCCAAAAATCAGGGAAATAATCGCGTGGTTATGGGAAAAATGATTGAACTCGAGACGCTACTGAAATAAACCATCGACTCAGTTGTTCTTCGCGGCTCGAGTACTTCTTACTCGAGTTTGATCGACACGCCCAGCTTGCCAAGTTTGGACTTTTAAAAGGCTTATCGACACGTAAAATTATTTTACCAAAGTATTTTATTAGGCTTCACTCATTCCAAACTCGAGATTGTAAAGGCTTTATTTTGACGAGCGTGACCACACCTCAGAACATGGCTCGAACACCACAAAAAAAATTAATGGTGTGGTTAGGGTTATTGCTTATTTTCAGCGCCGTCCATGTCATTGGGTTGTTGTTTCAGGTTGGGGGCAAAACGTTTGAACTCGTGCGCGGCGATTTACTCAATATCCCACCAACTTTTTTAGCTGCTTGGATCATTTTCTTGGTTTCAAAACACCACAGCGACCCCATGAAACGCATGTGGTTTTGGCTTTCGATAGGTTTATTGCTGCTTGGAGTTGGTGATTGCGTTTGGGCATATCTCGAGATGGTCTTAAAAATTGACCCTTTCCCTTCGATAGCCGACATTTTTTACGTCTTACAACCCATTGCTATCGTTATCGCGTTTTCCTTTGTGCCACGTGAACGGGTCAAAACCAAACGAGAAGGTCTAAAGTTTAATCTCGAGATTGGAATTGTGATGACTACCATCATCATTCTGGCTTGGCATTTCTATTTGGCAGACACGATTCTCGAGTATGGTCAGCAGTATTTGGCATTGGGTTTAAGCCTGATTTATCCACTAATGGATATCTTGCAATTAACCATCCTGAGTTTACTGATGTTCAATGGTCGAGGGCGTTTGACACGGTTTCAATTCTCGAGCTTGGCTGTGGGATTGGC
>JANMUC010000707.1:0-8605 GCA_031391225.1 Deinococcales bacterium | reverse complement strand
GCGCCAGCGCGATCAGATGTGGCGAAAGCCGCAGTGTTGGCGGCAATGGCTGCTCAATCTGAACACAAACTTTTTAACCTCGGCAGCGGCAACGCAACCCAAGCCAGGGATTTGATTCAAACCCTGGCAAAAATTGCTGGTTTTACTGGCGAGATTCTCGAGCGCGATCTGGGCAGTGCGCGTTCGGCGGGCGTGTCTTGGCAACAGGCGGACATCAGCCGCATTCAAAACTGGCTGGCATGGCAACCGCAATTTAAGATCGAAGATAGTTTGACGCAATTGTGGAACGCTTTAAGCGCCTGAAAGTAATCTTGGCTTCAAGCGAAAAAGTCTACAAGACGTAAACTCGAGCCATGCGACGAAATCACTTCCATCTCGAGCTTCGCGCATGAGCACACAAGCAAACCAGAGTTTAAAATTGTCGGCAGCCAGCGGCACAACCGTTGTGATCGTCATGACTGCTTTGCATTTTGTCAATGACAATTTCACGTCATTGCTGACCCCACTTCAGCCCGACATTGCCAGAGCCTTTAACGTGACCAAAGTCGAAACTGGGGTTTTGGTATCGTTGCTGGCACTGGTTGGAAGTGTGCTTCAACCTGTGTTTGGCGGTTTTGGAGATCGCTTTGACCGCCGTTACCTTGCCGCCGCCGGTCCAGTTTTATCGGCGCTCGGCATGACCATGATGGGACTCGCGCCCAATCTGTGGATGCTGGGCTTGTTTGTGATTGTGGGCGGCATCGGCAGTGCCGTGTTTCATCCGTCTGGCGCGGCATTTGTCGCGGCAAACTCGAAGCTCGAGCGCCGAGGTTTGTACGCCAGTATTTTCAGTGCTGGCGGCACGGCGGGGCTTTCACTTGGACCCTTAACCGCTGGTGTTTTGGGTTTTCATGGCATCATTTACCTGCTGCCCGTCGGAATTTTAATGGGCATGATCGCGTTTGTTCTGACGCCAAGCACCAAAAGCTCGAGCGGCAAAGTCAAAACGCTGAAAGATTATTTAAGTGTTTTTCAAGGTCCGATTCGTTTGCTCTGGGCGGTCAGCGTCTTGCGGTCTTTGAGTACGGTCACCTACCAAAGCTTAATCCCTTACGTTTTTGACTCGAGCAAGTTAAAGCATCACATTGGTTGGACACTTTTCACTTTTTCGATTGCCAGCGCCCTTGGTGGCATTGTGGGCGGTTTAATCTCGGACCGCGTGGGTCGCACCAAAGTCTTGCGCTCGAGTGTGCTGGGTTTGATCCCGTTGTTTATTTTGTTGGTCTTGTCCAACCCCGATCAACTTTGGTTTTATCCACTGGCATTTTTGGTGGGTGGTTTGGCGAACGCCACCATTCCTGTGGCAGTGGTTGCCGCCCAAGAATTTGCGCCCGAACATTCTGGGACCACCAGCGCCCTGATGATGGGTTTCTCGTGGGGGACGGCTGGCGTGTTGTACCTGGTATTTGCTGCCCTGGCAAACGTCACCAGTCCAAGTTTTGCCATGATCCTCAGCATCGTGTTGCTGGTTCCAGGTTTTTTCTTGACCCTGAAAATTCCTGAACCACCTCGAGCCATCATCAAATGAAGCTCGAGTTAAGTTTTTGCGACCACCACAAAATGTTTGCTCGAATCATCCAATCTCGAGCCTTCAAAATCCCCAGAAATCTCGAGCCGAAAGTCCGATAACCAGCGCTGCAATTCAAAACGCGTGAAGTAACGTTGGGTCAGTTCGATTACGTTTCTTTGGAGATTTGTTTCTGGCGAGATCGTATCGACGTAATAGGAGGTCGTGACGATTTGAGCCAATTTGTCGGTGCGTTGCAGCAAAAAGACATCTGTGCGCGTCCCGTCAGACTCGAGGAACGTCTCCCCTTCATGGCGCAGCACGCCTTCCGAGCCAAAGTTTGGCACGTACACGTCAAACGCAAACACGCCCCCTGGCTCGAGGTGCGCTTTGATGCAACGTAATGCCCTATCTTGGTCCGAAAGGCTGTACAGGTGCATCAGGGCGTTAAATGGCGCGATCACCAGCGGGAACTGAGCTTCCAAGTTGAAATCTCGAGCATCACCGAGTACAAACTCGATTTTTACGGATTCACGCGCGGCATTTTCACGCCCAAGCTCGAGCATTTTAGGACTGAGTTCCAAACCTGTGACTTCCAACCCGCGCCGCGCCAGTGGAATGCTGACCCGCCCCGAACCCGCACCAAGCTCGAGGATTCTGGTTGCGTTTAAGCGTTCGGCAAGTCGGCTGTAAAACGAAATATCATCGCGGTAATTGGCGTACTGAAGTTGGTACAACGCCGCGAGCGAATCATAATTCATTGATTTGCGAGCACCAATTGATTGAGCCGTTCGAGCACCCGATGCGCCAGCTTTTCGGCTGTGCCCGCTTGGGGCATGGTGGCAAAAAGCCTTTTGCGAATGCTGGCGAGCGTTTCGGGATGCTGCAACAAACCCAGCGCTCGAGAGGCGATGTCATCCACGGTCACCAAACCGCGCAACTCGAGTTGGATGGCTTCGTTGGCAAAACGGTTTGGCAAGCTGATAAATTGCGTGCGGTCCAAAAACGCGTTAACGGCAGCACGTTTGATAATCTTCCCCAGTCCTGGAATCATGCCCAAAAATTGCAATGGTCCTTCGATTGGGATCAACTCGAGTTTTTGCAAGGGCAGCGCCACAATGCTCGGCACGCCCGCAATTCCTAGCTCCAAAGTGTTTGTGCCCGGAATGGTCAGTGCCAGATCGGCGCTTTTCATCATTTGGTAACGCATCGATTCATCGACAATCCGAATTTGAACATTGTTGTGGGTCCGCAAAAACTGTCCTTCGGGTTGGGTTTTCACCCCGCCAAACTCGAGCATCTCGGTTGCCGCATAAGCCCGTTTGAGTGTGGTTTGGTCAAGCATGTTTGAGCGAATCCAGTGAAAGCGTACATCTGGCAAGACTGCCGCGATTTTTTCGGCGCTGGCGGCAAACAGTGGCAGCATGTGTAGGGCTTCAAAACTCCTCGAGCCAGCCAGAAGTAGCACGTCCAAACCCGCCTCTTTTTCCAAACCCGTCTCAAACTCGAGCGCATCGGCGGTGAGATTCCCAATCACCTCGAGTTTGTCCTTGGGGGCACTGGAACGCTTGTACGTACGCTGATCGTGAACGAACAACTGCTCGAGTTTGGCTGTCCAGTACGGCTCGAAAGAATAGCGCCAGACTGGATAATTGAGGCGATTGGCAATCCGAATGGCGTGCATGGCATCGCCGCCAAGTTGCAACACCAAACCCGCTTTCGCCCCAGAATAAACATGAGGTTGCGCACCACCAACCGCAAATTTAAGGTACTGCGCAGGAGTGGTCACACCATCAAAAAGCCGCGAATCTCGAGCGACCTGTTCTTCTTTGCCCGAAGCGAACGGACACGGCAACAAACTAAGCACCACGCGCAAATCGGGTTGCAGATTTCGCAACGCCCTCGCCATCGGCAGCGCCCAAGTATACAACTCTCCAGGACCATTAACGCACAGCACCAATTCGGGCAGCACGGCAACTCGAACCCCTGACGTGATTTCGGCAAGGTTTTGCATCAGGCGCTCTTACTTGGTTTTGAGGCGAAATCGGACAATCCACGAATGCTCGGCAGGCTGACAAACTCGAGAAAATGCGCGACGTGTTTATATTCTTTTGCCAACTCGGTAAAAGGCTCGAGCGACGCGCCCGCTCGCTTGGCACGAAAGACTTCGCCCAGAATCTTGCGCTCGTCGCCTTTGATGTCGCGCCGATCAAGACCAACCTTGTTGAGCATAAAATGCTCGACGGGATGACCGTCGGCAAGACTGTACGGCAGCACGTCGCGGGTGATTTTGGAATTCATGCCGACCATGGCATAACTGCCGATTCGGCAAAACTGATGCACGCCAACCATCGCGCCAAAGGTCACATAATCTTCGATCACCACATGACCCGCAATCTGTGCCGCATTGGGAATGATGTTGTAATCGCCCAAAATGCAGTTGTGCGTGATGTGAACATACGCCATGATGAAATTGTGCGAACCGAGTTTAGTCACCTCACCCTCGCCAGTCGCACGGTGAATGGTGCTGAACTCTCGGATGGTGTTGTGATCTCCCAGCTCGAGATACGAGATTTCACCTTTAAACTTTAAGTCCATCGGCGCACCGCCAATAATCGCGTACGAGCCGATGTTATTGTGGCGACCCAAGTTGGTGTACTGCAATACCTGAGCGCCTACCGCCAAAGTGGTTCCAGCACCAATTCGCACGTCAGATTCGACGATACAAAACGCCCCAACTTTCACCCCAGGCTCGAGAATCGCGCCTTTTGCGACAATCGCCGTGGGATGAATAACAGTCTCGAGGCTTGAAGAAAGCACGGTCATAAAGCAGAGTTTAACCCAAGAATTGATCGGTGAGAATCACTTTCCGACCGCGAACATGATCGTGGCTTCGGTCACGACCAAGCCATCGACCAGTGCTTGGGTTTTGACCTTGCCCAGGTTGCGCCTGAAAAACTCGAGCTGCGATTCGAGAATGAGTTGATCGCCTGGGACAACAGGTTTTTTAAAACGTACAGCGTCCACACCCGCCAGAAATGCCAGGGAACCCTCGGACATTTGGTCATTCAATAAGAAAATGCTGGCTTGCGCGAGCGCCTCGATTTGCAAGACGCCAGGCATGATCGGGCGACCAGGAAAATGCCCTTGAAAGTACGGTTCGTTGACGCTGACATTCTTCAATGCCCGCACAAAAGGCTGTCCATCGCGTTCACCGCGCTCGAGGATACGGTCAACCAGCAAAAACGGGTAGCGATGAGGAAGACGAGCCAAAACCGCTTGAATGTCAGCAATCATGACTCGAGCATACCAAAATAAAATCAGTTTTTCGGGAGATCGAATGGCATCATTTAAGCCAGACACTCGTGCTCGAGTCGAAAAATTCAAAAAATTTCAAAGAAGACCAGCAACCTCGAGTAAACTGAAAGTTGTGAAAGGTTTGCTTCTTGAAACAGCATCGCCACTGCTTGCGGTGGAGAAAAAGTTAAAAGGTTTAGCCAGCAAACGGCTCAGTCTGCTGGTGCTGATTTACGGCGAGGCGGGCATCGGCAAAACCCGAGCGGTGAGCATATTGCTGCAACACACACCTTGTGCGTCGTTGACGTGCAGAGCGGTCAGCCCACTTGATCAGGTCATCTCTGCCTTGCCACGTCCAAAACATCTGCCAAATTGGTTGGCACGCAAACTCGATCAACACGATTCAAGCCTTGAAACCCTGGCAGCGTTGCTCGAGGTCAATGCGCCTTTTGTACTGCATGTCGAAGATTTGCATGAAGCAAACGAAACCCAGCAAAGCTTGTGGCGCAACTTCGCCAGCCTTGCAGGGCGCTCTAAAGGCGTGGGCGTTCTCTTTACCAGCCGAGTCAGACTCGAGCTGCCAGCCGAAATGCTCAAACTTGAAAGCTTGAGTTTTGAAGCCAGCAGCGCCCTACTCGAGGCTGAGGTTGGCACGGTATTGCCCAGCGATGCCACGAATTGGATTTACGCTCGAGCCAGAGGCAATCCCTTGTTTACCCTCGAGTTTTTTAAGCACCTGGCACGGCATGGCTTGTTGTGGAACGACACAAAACGCTGGCATTGGCGCGAACCACCAAGCGATTCCATGCCCGTGACCGTCGAGGCGTTGATAGAACAATTGCTGTCTGGGTTTATGGATACACCAGCCTCCAAAATACTGCTCCAAGCCAGGGCGTTGCTCGAGATTCGAGTGCCACAATTGACACTTGCAGACAACTTGCTTTCAGAAGTGACGGCAATTACAACTATCGAAATCCAATCAACCCATTTGGATTTGCGGCACCAAGGGGTTTTGAACGCCGAAGGTTTTGTGCACCCTTTGTTTCGGGAGGTGAGTTTTAAACAATTGACCCCTCAAGAAGTTCAAACCCTGGCAAACCGGGCTTTAACTGCCTTGCAAAACGACCATCCCGAATTTGCCGCCGAATTCATTGCCGACAGCCATTTGCCAGCCGAAACAGCCCACGCCACATTGATGGCATGTAGCAGCGCACTGGCAAGCCAACCGACTCGAGCGGCACAACTTAAAGCGCAAGCGGCGCATTACTTGACGGGGATTCCCAAAGCGGCACTGTTGCTCGAGGCGGCAGATGGTTTAATTCACAGCGACCCAACCCAAGCCCTCCGCTTGGCAGAAACTATCCTCGAGATTGCCGATTTGCCGAGGGAAATACAAGCAAAAGCGGTATACCATGCGACCTTCGCCATCGTCACCACAACCCGCAACATGGCGGCAGCAGAACAATCCTTAAACCGACTGCCCACAGCCGAAGGGCAGAGCACCCGTCATCTGGCAGCCTTGATGGGTTACTTAATGATGTGCGGTCAACCCGTTCGGGCGCTCGAGATTTGGGATAACAATTTACACTTGCAAGAAATTGCCGACACCGCCGTGCTGGTACATGTGTTATCGGCACTGATGTTAACAGGGCAGTTGGCTCGAGCGGAAGAGTTCTCGGATCAGATGTTGCAGCAACCCCATGTGACCAAGCGAGAACGGTTGGGCATCTTGAACATTCAAGCCATCACTCTGGCGCAACTCGGGAAGCTCGAGGAATCCCAGCGCATTGGACTTGACGCCATTGCCCTGGCAGAAGAACTCGAGCAGCACAATGCTGTGGGTGCGATGCTTTTAAACAGGGCGATCACCCTTGAACGCCAGGGGCAACGCGAATCCATGCGCGAAGCTGCAAGCCGTGCCCTAACGGCGCTCGAAAAAGCTGGAAATCAGGGTTTGGCTGCCCAGGCACAACTGATTCTTGCCAACGACGATTTTGAATCTGGACGTTACGAACCCGCCGAGGAACGCTTAAATTCGGCTTACAGCAGTTTGAAACAAAGTACCGTCACACCGTTTTTGGTTTCGGTGATGTTGTCATTGGTGCGTTTTCATGTGCAAAGACAATTGCAGTACAGCTTGACCTTGGCGCTTAAATACGCTCGAGAAGCCCTCAAGAACGCCCAACGTCTGGCACAAGAAAAATGGATTGCCGCCGCCCAAATCCATCTTGGCTTGGTCTTGACGCAGCTTGGGCAACAGGGCGAAGCGAGCGAATTGATTTTGAGTGCTTTTCCCAGCCTTAAAGACGCTGCCGATGCGACCAGCCTCTACGCGCTGGTTGCCAAAGCTAAACTCGAGGAAATCTGCGGTCAAAACGCGATCCCAACCTGGCACGACGCGATTATTCAAGCCGAAAAATTTGGGTTTTTGTTCGATGCCAACTGTTTTAAGCTCGAGCTGGCTCGATTAGAGCAAAACCGTAACAACGCACAAGAATTGCAAGCCTGGTTTGAAGAAAAGGGTTTGTTGCACGGCAAAATGCTGTGCCTACGGTACTTTCCAGAACTTGAAATTGAACCGCTTGTACAGACTGGTTTTGCGTCACGGCTCGAGGTGCTGGGCAGCCTGCAAGTCTCGCAAAAAGGCATCACAACAGCCGTCAAAGGTCAAAAGCGCAAGGAATTGCTGGCGGCGTTGCTCGAGGCTCGAATCGCGGGCAAAAGCGAAGTCAAATCCCTCGAATTGCTTGACGCGCTCTATCCAAACGTTGGTGAAACTGAAGCCATGGCAAGCTTAAAGCAGACTGTGTTCAAAACCCGAAGCATCCACGGAACGCAGATGATTATCACCACCAGCAACGGCTATGCTTTGGGCGCAACCTCGAGTGACGCCGAAGAGTTTTTGCAATTTGGCAACATGGCGTTGTGGCGCGGTGTCTACCTGGACGGCTTGCCCAGCTCAGACGAAGTCCGTGAAACCCTGGCACTTAAACTTCGCCAACAGGCTGAAGCAGCCCTTATAGACAATCCAAAAGAAACCATTCGCGTCACGCGATTACTGCTCGAGTCAGACCCGTATGACCTGAGTGCCTTAAGTCTGGCATGTCAAGCCTTGCGGCTTGAAAACAATTACCGAAGCTTGCAACGAATTTATGCAATGGCTCGAGAACGCTTGCTCGAGGTTGATGAAGTGCTACCAGCCCAATGGCAGGAATTCTTAAACCATTCGAGTCAGGAATCGGCAAAAAAACAGCAAAAACTGACCACCGACTGACCACCTTGGAGGCAATCTATGCCCAAGATTCGAGAACCCTTCCTCGAGTCGTCAAAGAGGTTTTATGAAATACCGTACTTTTGGTCTGATTTCGTTCTTGGCAGCGGCACTCGTGGCATGTCCAGCGCCACCCACGTATGAACCTGCGAAAGACCCGTTTTACGCGGGTGGCACAGGTTTTGGCGACCAAATCCCGACGGGGGCAACCGTGGTCAGCGTCGAAGAGTTCAAACAGCAATTTGATACCACGCCAAGCGCAGAATTTTTGACCAAAGCCAAACTCGAAGCCCTGATCCAAGTGGATCAAATCCGCATTCGGCAGAACGAAACCCTGGTCATTGACCATGTTGCCCAAAAACCCGAATTTGCGAGTTGGCTGCTTGCAGACGAAGACGGCAGCATCAACAGCGACAGCGATCACAGCCGATTGATCCAAACCAACAAAGGCATCTCGAGCATCACCACCCTTGGACGAAAAGCCAGACTGG
>JANMUC010000688.1:0-9019 GCA_031391225.1 Deinococcales bacterium | reverse complement strand
GTAATTGGGCAAAATCACATCTTGATGAAAATGCGTGATTGCCCTGGCACGTGCCGCCTCTCGCATGACGGCATGACGATCAGGCTCGAGCGCCTCTATAGATGCCGCAATCATGGCACTGGTATCGCCAACCTCGCAGGTAAACCCAGTTTCACCATTGATGTTGACCTCGGGCAAACCACCCGCGTTGCTCGAGATGACGGGTACGCCGCAAGCCATCGCCTCGAGCGCCACCAGACCAAACGATTCCTGGGAAGACGGCAGCAAGAACAAATCTGCCACGCCCAAAATCATTTCGACATTGGGCAGTGAACCAATAAAATGCACGCGCTGAGCAATGCCGAGTTGCTTGGCGAGCGCCAAACAGCGCGGGCGTTCTGGACCGTCACCGACCATTAAAAGTCGTGCGGGTTGCTTGGCGGCAATCCCAGCAAAGGTTTCGATCACATCGAGTGGACGTTTCACCGTGCGAAAATTGGAGGTGTGAACCACCAGCGCCTCGCCTTCCAGCGCAAACCGAGCGCGGTAACTCGCCTCGAGAATTGGTGAGAAACGCTCAACGTCCACCCAGTTGTAGACCACATTGATGTCTTTTTTAGCCCCCATGACCGTGTTGGTATGGTTTGCCAAATAACTCGAGACGGCGGTCACGGCATCACTGGCTTCGATGGCATAACGCGTTGTACGCAAAAAGGATGGCTCGAGTCCGACCAAAGTCACATCCGTACCGTGAAGCGTGGTCACGACTTTGGTACGCCCCAGCATTTCCCTGGCTTGCAAGGCGCTGGTGGCGTGCGGAATCGCATAATGCGCGTGAACCAAATCAACCTCGAATTCTTCGATCACCTCGACCAACGTATTTACGGCTGCCAGTGTGGTCAAAGGTTGCTCGAACAGGGGATAATTGGCATTCTCAATTTGGTGAAAGTACACTTCGCCGTGCTGAAGTTCATCGGAAGTCTGGGTTTCTGGCATCAGACGAGGCAAACGCATGGCATTTAATCGAAACGGCACTTGAGTCGCCACCATGTGCACCGAATGTCCCAAACTCACCATCGCCAGCGCCAATTCGGTGGCAACCACCCCAGAGCCTCCAGCGCTTGGATGACACAAGACCGCAATGTTCATCGTAGCGCCTCAATACTCGAGCAAATCTTGCAGAACAAGCCTGCGAGGTGAAAACAAAAATTCATGCGTACCTCCAGAAACCAATCAATCCTAGCCCGTCAGCCTGAGAAGCTCACGTTATCCAAATGACATGCCTCGAGCGTCGGTCACGTAATTGTGTCAGTTCGAAAGCCGTGACCAGAATTTGTCCTCATCAAAAACACGCCGAGTTCTTAAGAATGAACGTTAACTTAAACTGAGGTGTTCAGAAATCTGACACCAACCACATTATTCACCAAGTTATTCACAAAGCCATATTCACAAAGCCAAAAGCACAATGTGCCAAGGACACCCAAATTGATCGGAATAGTCACAGATTCAAACTGCGAACTCTCGAGCGACCACCTTGCACGCTTGGGCGCGGTCGCCATTCCGATGACCGTCATTCTCGGCGGACAACCTTTACAAGACGGTTTTGAAGTTACCGCCGATGAAGTCTTCGAATTTCTCGACGAACACCCAGACGCACCCCTGCCAACCACCGAAGCGCCAAGCATCGAAGCCTTTGAAAAAGTCTACCGCGATAGCCTCAAAGAATTTGATTCAATCCTCAGTTTGCACGTATCAAGCAACTTCTCGAGCACCATTCACCATGCCAGAGCAGCCATTGAAAACCTGGACGCCGAAGACCGCATTCAAATCCTGGACTCGAGGGTCGGCACGGCATTCTTGGGCGAATTGGTCTTGTACGCCACGCAGATCAACTCCTGGGGCGGCACGATGCTCGATATGACCACCGCCCTAACCGCCATGCGCGATTCGATGGTGTCACGCATGACCGTGCGCGACCTGCACTACCTGAAAAACTCTAAACTTGCCGCCAGCAGCGGTACTTGGCTGAGCGACTGGCTCAACATTCGACCAATTCTTTCCTTTCAAGACGGCAAAGTAGTCCCGACCGGACGCGCCTTTGAAGACACCGCCCTCATGAGCATGGTTCACGACCTCGAGCGACACTTTAGCGACGCGCCAGTCAGCGTGATTATCGCCAGCGTCAGCGATGACGGTACGTTAGAACAGATGGAACGAGCCATCAAAAAAAGTCGCCTGAATGTCGGCACGCTCCGCGAGTACAACATCGGTGCTGCCGTCGCCACCCAAACCGGACCCAGCGCCTACGCCATGGGCGCGTACCCCCTCGAGTACGGCATGAGCCTCAGCAAAACCCTGCCTGAAGACCACTTTGCCAACCTGACAGATTCAGGATACTCGCAAAATCAGTCAACCTCGAGCTTGATGATGCTTTTGAACACGCCACTTTGGCAGTCCAAGCGCAACTTTGAGAAATCAAGATAGGTTGTACCCTCTCATCCCCGACCCTTCTTGCCCCCGAAAGCAGCACCTTCTTGATGCCAAAACGCACCTGACGGGCGGCATCGCTGACGGGCTTGGGGCGCTTCTCTCCGAGGAGAGAAGGGAATTTTGGTGCTTTTTGAAGGTATGCGATGGAGTTTTTGAGTTAAAAGCTCGAGCTTCCAAATCTGGAGGCTCGAGCTTTAAGGCTATTTGCTAATTGCTACCTGCTACTTCGCTTTGGTCAACGAATCCAAGTTCAGCAAGAAATTACCCGTTGAGGGCATCATGATGGTTTGCACGGTTGGCGCGAGTTTTTCGGCAACAGTAAGTTGAATCAGTTGTGGGTTGTTCTTCAGTGCCGCACCACGCAGACTGAGGGCTTGGGCTTCACCTTTGGCTTTTGCGACGGCGGCTTTCGCAGCACCTTGCGCCGTGATGAAGACCGTATCTGCCCGAATTCGTTCGGCATCACGGTTGTTCTTCTCGGTTTGCACGCGTTGCTCGGCGGTTTGTTTCTCCTCGATGGCTTTTGCCACGCTGTCCGGAATTCGCAACTCGCGCAACAACACGGCTTTCAACTCAAGGTTCGCGTCTTTAAAAACATCTTCTAAGGCGGCAATCACACTGTTCTCGAGCGCTTTGCGTTTGGTGCTGATCAGGTCTGTGGCATTAAACTGACCGATGCTGTCACGGACTTTGCTGCGCACTTGAGGACGAATCACGACGTTGATGTAATCCGTGCCAATGGTTTTGTGCAAATCGGGGGCTTTGCTGGGAATAATTTGGAATTGTACGGTCACATCTGCCGAAATCTCCAAGCCTTCCTTGGACAGTGCTTTGATACTTTCGTCAATGTCAGGACCGCCCTCACCGCGTCTCGAGAGGGTCAATTCTTGCAAACGGGTGTTGTAATAAAACGGGGTTTCGATCCCTGGCAGCACAATGTGCGCCCCTGGCTCGAGCGCACCAAGTTTTAAACCCGTCAAACGATTGACGACAATAGCAACGCTACCAACTGGCACGCTGACGAACGCTTGCGCTCCAATAAAAATCAAAATACCCACGCCCAACCCGGCAACACCCAAACCTCGCAGACCTGTCAATTGTTTGTTGACGTTGGCGGCGATTAGTGCTGCCACACCCGCAATCATCATTAATATGCCGAATCCCATACTTGCCTCCATAGGGTTTTGAATGAACCCTTTGCATGACAATACGCGATGCTCGAGCAAAGCGTTCCTGGGGAAAGCCTAGAGCTGAGGGCACAGAGCAGAGGGCTGAATCATACGAATCTCGAGGTAGAATCTGAAGGTGCGAATTGGTTTACTTTCAGACACCCACGGTTTTATGGGCGCGGATATTCTCGAGGCACTTGCGGGCGTGGACGAAATCTGGCACGCGGGCGATCTGGGGTCGCTCGAGATTATTTCAACCCTCCAAAAAGTTGCGCCTGTGGTTGCTGTGATTGGTAACATCGACTCTCACGCGACATTCTCAAGCATTCCAGAAGAACAAGTGCTGACCCGTGAAGGTTTTAAAGTTTTGATACGCCATATTGTCGGCACGCCAGGACGTTATGATCCCATCGCTCGAGCCTCGATCAACGCCGAGAAACCCGATATTCTGGTGTGCGGTCACTCGCACATTTTACGAATCGAACGCGATGCTGGGGGCATTTTGTACATGAACCCTGGCGCTTGCGGTCATCATGGCACGCATCAAAAACGAACCTTGGTGCGTTTCAACCTCGAGAATAAAAAGATTTTTGGTGCGGAAGTCGTGGATTTGGGCGCTCGAGGTCGCAAGAAATCGGAGCGCCCTTAAAAATCGGCTAGAATAATCTTATGGAACGAAAAGCACGGGTTTTAATTGCCAAACCGGGTCTGGATGGTCATGATCGCGGCGCAAAGGTCATCGCTCGAGCCTTACGCGACGCGGGAATGGAAGTTATTTATACGGGTTTGCGGCAAACCGCCGAAATGATTGTCAATGCTGCTGTGCAAGAAGACGTGGACGCCATCGGGTTAAGCGTTCTCTCTGGGGCGCACATGCACTATTTTGTCGAGGTCAGGGCACTTCTCGAGACTCGCAATGCCAACGATATTTTGCTGTTCGGTGGTGGCATCATTCCCGACGAGGACATCCCGAAACTCGAGGCGATTGGTGTGAACGGCATTTTTACGCCTGGCGCGAATACTCAAGATGTCAGCGCTTGGTTGGAAAAAGCTGTTCAGGAACGCTGGGCAAAACAGTCAATCTAGAGCATCTTGAATCTCTCGTCGTATTTCTGAATGACAGAGCATCAAATCATTTAAATGAATCCAACAACTTGATTTTGTGGCTCGAGTTTTAAATCCCTTGAAAATTAGGTATACCTAAAGTATATTTTAGGTGCAACATTTTGGAGGTTGATATGAACAATTATTGGTTTGAAATTGCCATCATCACCAGTATTTTTGCTGTC
Organism: Deinococcales bacterium; assembly: GCA_031391225.1. Classification (GTDB taxonomy): domain Bacteria; phylum Deinococcota; class Deinococci; order Deinococcales; family JAAFIG01; genus JANXTZ01. The sequence continues at coordinate 4,092 of JANMUC010000688.1, read as the reverse complement.
GGGAACATTCTTTTTGGACACTTTGAACAAGAAACCCCTAAATGGCGCAGGGTGACAAAAGTTTTTCTCTTCACAGGTTTTGCCGTTTTACTGTCCGCATTGTTTGGACGTACTGGGTTTTACGTACTTTTGGGTTTAACTGCCATTCTATTTTTGGTTGTCCACGGTTGGTGGTTACCCAAAAATGGAATTCACCCCCTGACTGGCGAACCCAAAGACCGCTACTACAAATTTCGCGGTTGGAAAATGCCTGATTCAAAGCAGCAATGAATTTTGCTAACAAGATGCACCTCACGGGCATGGTCGCTTCTTGACCATAAGATGCACCTCACGGGCATGGTCGCTTCTTGACCATAAGATCCACCTCACGGGCATGGTCGCTTCTTGACCATAAGATGCACCTCACGGGCATGGTCGCTTCTTGAGCTTTCGTTATACTGCTCCAATGATCCTCGAGTTTAGTGGTGATATTTGGTACTGGAAAGGTCCTTCGCCGTTTTACTTCGTGACCGTTCCAGCAGAGCAATGCCTGGATTTGAAAGCCGCGTCAAAGTTTGTGACGTACGGCTGGGGCATGATTCCAGTCAAAGTTCAAATTGGCGAAACCGAATGGAAAACCTCGTTGTTTCCCAAAGATGACATGTACATTGTTCCTCTTAAAGCCATTGTGCGAAAAGCAGAAAACCTTGAAGAGGGCGACAACGTAAAATTGCGACTCGAGCTTGGTTTATAAGCTTGGGTAGGCTTCGCCGCGTTCACGGAAAATTTCAGCTTCTCGAGGGTACAACCACTCAAACTCGAGGGTCGTGTATTGCGTTGCCTCGAGACGTACTTTGTCGTAAAAACCTGCTTTTTGGCGTTGGCGCTGGGCTTCAAATAAAATCACGGCGGCAGCCACCGAAACGTTCAGGCTTTGCACCATGCCATTCATCGGAATAATAATGTTCGCATCGGCAGCATTGGCAGCTTCATCGCTCAAACCCCATTTTTCTGCACCCAACAACACACAAGTCGGGCGGGTGTAATCGACCTCGCGGTAATCGACAGCGCGTTCGGACAGGTGCGTAGCGTAAATCTGAAACCCTTTGGCTTTCAAACTCGAGAAAGCGTCTTTGGTGGTCGCATGGGTCACGAGCGGAACCCACTTTTCGGCGCTGGCACTGGTGTCACTGAAGGTCGCGGGTCGTCCCTCGAGCGCCACACAATGCGCCTCGAGCACACCTACCGCGTCGCAAGACCGCAAGATGGCGGAGAGGTTATGCGGTTTGTGGACTTGTTCGAGCAGTACGGTTAAATCAGGTTGGCGCTTGTCGAGCACGGATCGAATGCGGTTGTGGCGTTCTAAGGTCATAAAATTCCTGTCATGCTTGAGGGTCAATCTTCAAAGTATCGTTTGGCGAATTGCACCACCAGCACCGTCACAATGCTGATTGCCAAACCAAATGCCAGACCGTTGACGGTGCGCAAAAGCGTAATCAACATCGGCGTGTGATAGTGCGCGAAACTGTCCACAATGCTGCCCTGCCCAATCACACCAGCCAGCAGCAGTATGTTGGAAAACCACACGGGCCAGCCACTCGAGAGTCCGAGCAAAGCGGCAGGGTGCAACAAGATTTCTTTGGTGCGAGGTCGAATCAGGCTGTCTTGCAGTGCGGCACGAACTTTGGCTTCGGTTGGGCTAATGCTCGAGCCGCTGGTGGTGTTGCCACGGCGCAAGACGACCAATGCCACGGCGGCAAGAGCAACGCCAATCAAGACGAGTGTGCCGAGGTTCAGTTGAATGCCCCACAAGCCGCGAATGGTTTGGCGGATGTCGCGGTTTGGCAGCATGGCGAGCGCCAGCAACGCGGGTGGGATCACCAACGTCAGTGCCACGCCCTTAAAAGGCTCGAGTGCCAGAACTTGATTGCGGTCAACGCCAATCGCACTGACGAACAACGCGCCCATTAAAGTAATCAGCGTGGCTTTAAACCAGTCCAGGGCGCTGTCCCTCGAGAGCGAAAAACCGAGCGCCGGAAAGACGCAAGCTGCCAGAAGCGCCAGACTGCCGTAAACAGGATCTCCAAAGAAAAAGCACAACCCCAGCATTCCCACAACGAGCAGGGCGCTTAACAGTGTCCACGGCATGACAGTTGCCAGCAAGATCAAACCCAGAATTGGTCCAATCAACGACAATTTACGAAAGGTTTGGTCTTGCCTAAACTCGAGCGCCTCTGGTTTTCCGATGGTAAATTTGGCGCGTTCCAGACCATCACGGGTTTTACTGAGGAACGTGTCGGTATCATCGATTCGCTGGTACGGTCGAACGTACAACAAGCGGTGATTGCGTTCGCGGGCTGCCAGTACAAACTTGCTGGCAATCTCTTCGGGTTCTAACACCGCCTGCCAAGCCGCCGGAATGGCAAACACCCGCACGACAGGGTTGACTTTGGCAATATCAATGATTCCGGCTTGATCAACGTTTTCGATCACGCCCGTAATCTTGGTTTTGGTGCGCTCAATGATTTTCTCGAGCTTCTGGATTTCAGAATTGCCCGTGACCTGATCCCCAGCGTAAACAATGTATTTGACGTTTGGGAAATCCGAACCAGGATCAAGCAAGCTGCCCTGTTCGTAAGGGCGGTAGACCACAAAAAATCCTTGTTTCTCGAGACTGGCAATCAATTCCAGATCGGGTCCCGCCGCCAGACCGCCAATGTCGATCTGCAACGCGAGCCACTGTACACCATCAATCGTGACAGGTTCGTAGCGGTATTTGTACTTCTTAATAAATGTGCCGACCGTCCCTGGCACGATAGACCGCAAGTAATACTTGCGGGATTCAATTCCTTTAACACCTTTTCCAATGCTCAGGCGTTCGTTGCGCCAACTTGAGCCGTCACGGTAGACGACTTTATCTTGTTGCACCAGTTTGACCAACGCGTTTTCGTAAATCGCAAAACCGTTCACGCCCAAGCTTTTGTAATGGGCAAACAAGTCCTCCTCGCGCATTCCGTTTTCACGGGCTTGTTTGACCGCATCGATGTAATCCATGACCACGCCGACAGTTTGGTATTTGATTTCAAATTGAACGCGTTGCCATGCCAGCAGCACCGCAGGGATGAGTGAAATGGTCAGCAGTAAGCCGAGAATCTTTTGGAAATTGGTTTTTAGCACGTCTTGCTCCTTCAACTTGCTCGAGTTTAACCTCATGAAGCCTGAGACGCCACTCAGAATCACTTCCATCCAGTTTTGTAGGGTGCGCGTCTTCTTGGTGACAAGACGCATCTTCTTGCCCTTGAAACGGCACCTTCTTGATGCCAAAATGCACCTGACGGGCGGCATCGCTGACGGGCTTGGGCGCTTCGGGCGTGACCGCTTGACCATAAAAATGCACCTTCTTGATCCTAAGCATGCACCTAACGGGCAGGATCGCTTCGGGCATGGTCGCCGTGCGCACCGAGATCACGTGAATGACGGTACGAGATCAAAATTTCTTTCAGACAAAATGCCCCGCACCAGAACCGCCTCAACTGCTAAGCTCCTAAGCGATGCCTGCGCTCGAAATTATTGCCGAAACGGTTGTCAAATCAGGGTTGCGCCCAAGATTACGCGCAGTCATGAGCCGTTTAATGCGAGACAACAAGGTGCAAAGCGATGTTTGTCTGATTTTGGCAGACGACGATAAATTGCGAGCCTTAAAACTCGAGTTTTGGGGCGAGGACGCGACCACCGATGTGCTCAGTTTTCCGCAGTGGGAACCTGGAGATCCGTTTATTCCAGCCGTGCTGGGCGATATTGTGATCAGCCTTCCAACTGCCCAAGCGCAAGCCGACGCCAGGGGGCATTCGCTCGAGACTGAGGTGATGGTGCTTGCCGCGCACGGTTTGACGCACTTGCTGGGGTTTGATCATCAAACCGAAGCTGAATGGGGCGTGTTTCACGAATCTGAACGTCAAGCGATAGCCATTTTGGCAGAGTTCAACTCGAGGCAGAAATCATGAACCGTCCGAAGCTCGAGGGGTTACCGCGTCATACGTCGCAGCGCAGTTGGTGGCGCAGTTTCGTTTACGCCTGGGCTGGTATTGCTTACGCGTGGCGCACGCAACGCAA
>JANMUC010000604.1:0-2602 GCA_031391225.1 Deinococcales bacterium | reverse complement strand
TCTCCCGCTTGCGGGAGAGGGTGGCGAGGAACGAGCCGGGTGAGGGCTTCAGGTGCGGAATCTGTGTTCAATTTACGTGTTGATTTAGTTCGAGGTTTTAGAACCGTAAGTACGCAACATATTTTGCTCTTGACTTGGTTTAAAACCATGCAGTTTTTGTGTATGAGACGGGATGAACAGTTTGTAGCTTTACCCTCGAGCCTTCTATTGTGTGTTAAAGCACAATATCATCTGAACAAATGTTCAATACTCTCGAACATACGTTCAATTAAGTTTTTCAACAGTCTCGAGCACGATGCTGTTTGGGGGTGAAGTATGAACCGTGAAGCCTTGCTGCAAACACTTCGTCAACCACAAGTCTGGGATGTGATCGTGATCGGCGGCGGCGCGACAGGTTTGGGTGCTGCCGTGGACGCGGCATCTCGAGGGTTAAAAACGCTGTTGCTCGAGTCTCATGACTTTGCCAAAGGTACTTCCTCGCGTTCGACAAAATTGGTGCATGGTGGCGTTCGGTATTTGGCGCAAGGAAATATTTCTTTGGTTCAGCACGCCCTGACCGAACGTGGTTTATTGCGTCAAAACGCGCCGCAATTGGTGAACACACTGGGTTTTGTGATCCCTGGTTACGAATGGTGGTCAACGCCTTTTTACGGTATCGGCATGAAAGTTTACGATTTCCTTTCGGGCAAGTTAAACCTGGCGAGTAGCACACCAATCTCGAAACAAAAAGCGCTCGAGTATGTGCCAATGCTGCGCACCGAAGGTTTACTTGGTGGTGTGTTGTACTACGACGCGCAATTTGATGACACACGACTGGCAATTGCCCTCGCCCGAACCTTACTTGATCTTGGTGGAACACTGATCAATTACGCGCCAGTTATGGGTTTATTAAAGAACAATGCTCGAGTTTCGGGTGTCAAAGCCGTCAATTCAGAGACGGGCGAAACGTTTGAGTTAAACGCCAAAGCGATTATCAACGCCACAGGTGTTTTTGTTGATGCTGTGCGGCAAATGGATGATGCAAACTCGAGAAAAATGGTTTCACCAAGTCAAGGTTCGCATTTGGTCGTGGATAAAAGTTTCTTAGCAGGTGATTATGCTTTAATGATCCCAAAAACCGATGATGGTCGTGTGCTTTTTGCCGTGCCTTGGCATGACAAAGTGATTCTTGGCACAACCGATAACGCGGTTGACACCATTGATCTCGAGCCTAAACCCAAAGATGAAGAAGTAGATTTTATTTTACGAACGGCTGGGCGTTACCTGACCCGTAAACCCACCCGCGATGACGTGCGAGCCAGTTACGCCGGTTTGCGTCCGCTGGTCAAAGCCGACAATGCAAGTTCTACCAAGCAACTCTCGAGAGATCACACCATACGGATTTCCGAAAGTGGCTTAATCACGATCACGGGCGGAAAATGGACGACCTACCGCAAAATGGGCGAAGATGTTATTAACCGTGCGCTCGAAGTTGGACAACTTGGCATAACGGCTTCCAAAACGGAGAGTTTAAAACTTCATGGACATTCGACTGAGACTCAAGCTGAACCGTTTCAAGTCTACGGTTCGGATTCGAGCGCGGTGAAAACCATGCCTGGGAATGACATTAAACTGCACGAACGCCTGCCGCACCTCGAGTCTCAAGTCCGTTATGCCGCACGGTTTGAACTTGCTCGAACCATCGAAGACGTGCTTTCACGGCGCACTCGAGCATTGCTGCTCGATGCCAAAGCCAGCTTGGAAGCTGCACCTCGGGTTGGAGAGATTTTAGCCGAAGAACTTGGTTACACCAGCGACCAGATTGCCACCCAACTCGAGCAGTACAAGCAAGTCTGCACGGGTTACATGCTGACCTAAAACTTCATGCAAGTTCAGCGTCAGAAGACTAGACTCGAGATCACCCAAAATCCGTTCGTTTCGAGAGGAATGACCTTGTGAGCAGCCAAGCAACCATCAGCAACCCGTGCGTTGTTCAAAGGAAAGCATGACGTTAACGCTCGAGCATGTCACTAAAAACGTTGGTGCTGAAACGCATCTTTACGACTTGAGTTTAAACCTCGAGCCTGGGTTGAACGTGCTGCTCGGACCGACGCAGGCGGGAAAAACCTCGATCATGCGGATCATGGCGGGACTTGATAAGCCGACCACAGGACGGGTTTTGATCGATGGGCGCGACATGACGGGTGTGGCGGTACAAAAGCGTTCGGTGGCATTCGTGTACCAACAATTCGTTAATTATCCGTCTTTCACAGTCTTTGACAACATCGCCTCGCCGCTGCGTTTAAAAGGCTCGAGCGCCGATGAGATCAAACAACAAGTGCAATCCGTTGCCGAAATGATGCACATTGACCACCTGTTAGACCGTTTGCCAGTCGCGCTTTCTGGCGGTCAGCAACAACGCACTGCCATCGCTCGAGCCTTAGTCAAGCAAGCCGATTTGTTGCTGCTCGACGAACCTTTGGTCAACCTCGATTACAAACTGCGCGAAGAATTGCGTGCCGAAATGCTCGAGATTTTTACGCGCCGCAACTCGATTGTGGTCTATGCGACCACAGAACCGCTCGAGGCTCTAATGTTGGGCGGCAAGACTTCGGTCATGGAC
>JANMUC010000592.1:0-1374 GCA_031391225.1 Deinococcales bacterium | reverse complement strand
ACGCTGTAGGGCAGGAAGGATTCTCGTTCGTGAGCAACACCCGAAATCACTGCTATTTTCAAACTCGAGCAATAGTATTCGGGTTTCTGGCGTTGTTGATGGCTTGCAACGACCCACCGAAATCTAAAGAAACTATCAGTCAACTCGAGCATCTGGGCAATCCCTTCCTCGAGAAACCTGTGATCGCTCGGAACGTTTGGGACATGAAGGTTTTTAATGGTCAATTGTATTTTGGTCATGGTGATGCGGTGGAGAACTCTGGACCGATCAAGTTGTTCAGGTTCGAGACGGGTTCCAAAAACTTTATTTCAGATTTTACCGTCGATGACGAATCCATCAACAGTTTTGATGTTGTTGGCAATCAACTGCTGATTGCCGGTTACGACCCTAGAGAAGCTTGGGAATTGGGCAATTTTTACAGGCTCGAGCCAGGGGGTTGGTACAAGCACCGCACGATTCCTTGGGGGATTCATGCCTATCAAATGACCGAATTTGAAGGAAAGTTGTTCATCGGCATCAGCACCGATCACCTGCATCCAAGTTTGTTGTCCTCGAGCGACCAGGGGATGACTTGGATTGACGCGACGGACAATCAATTTCTGGATCGCGCTTTCAATAAATTAATCGTTTTAAACCGTCAGCTTTACGGGATTGGGCTGCTCGGTGCAGGCACTGTCAAACTCGAGAATGGCGTGTTTGTTGATGCGAAAATTCCTGTCAAACAAATTGCACCAGGTTTAACGCCCGATGCGCCGTTAATCATCTCGAAGCTCGAGTATTTTAAAAGTGGCGTGGTGTACACGGTTGGGAAGCGTCAAATGTACACGACTGACCCGAATGACGAACGTTATGAAACCATCGCCAAAGCCGCCTTTTTCAGCAGCGATTTTCAGGACACCGTGCCAATTCCATTACCAGAAAACAGCGTCCCAACCGATATTCTCTTAAAAGACAAGCTGGTTTTGATCTTAACGCACCGCAAACTCGAGGTTGGTTTTGAAAACATTGTGATTCAAAGCAGCGACGCGCGTTCTTGGGTGGAGACCTTACGTTTCTCGAGTAGCAGTTTTGCGCGGTCGTTCGAGTTTTTGAACGCTCAATTTTATTTTGGTTTGGGTTGTTATTTCACTGAACAGTCTTGTGCTGCGAACGGTGATGTTTTACGACTTACACTATAGAACCCATTTGGTATCTGGAAATCGAACTGCAACTTCAATCAAATTCCAATTTGATTGAAGCTGACTCGAGCGCCACCCACACCCCACAAGCGTAGGGGCGTAAACCACAACCCCACGCGGGAGATGGTGAAAAAAAATGTTTAAGTAAAGTTTTTATACCCAGAACGGGTGTTGGGGGGGGGGGTGGGGGGGGGGG
>JANMUC010000584.1:0-3774 GCA_031391225.1 Deinococcales bacterium | reverse complement strand
AAAACCATTTAACCCACATGGCAAGCCTGATTGGTTGGGATAAAGTTGGCATTGGCTCAGACATTGATGGTGGTTTGGGACGCGATGAAACCCCAGCAGGACTCGAGTTTCACGGGGATATTATAAAAATTGGTGATGTTGTGCCAGCTCACGCTCGAGATGGCGTTTTGGGACAGAACTGGATTTCATTCCTGCGTGAGGCGCTTCCTTAAACTTGAGTTTAAGGAATTGGGATTTAATTAATTCCCAATTTCGTGGAAAGGGTGAACACAAAGTTGTCTTGACCATAAAACGCAATTATCGGGCATGGTCGCCACCCCTACAGAACGATGTTTTTTTGTAGGGGCGCTGCTTGCTGCGCCTTGCACTTTTGGATTTTATGTCAAGACAAATCCTAAGTTGGGCGTTGCGTGACCAAAATCAAGCCCAGCAAACACAATGCCAACCCAACCCAATTCAGGGTGCTGAGTTTTTCTTTGAAGAACAACACACCAATCGGCGCGAGTGCCAATAATGCTGTGGCTTGAACTGTAATCGCCAGCAAACTGGCTTTCCACCCCGCCCGAAACGCGAACACATAACCAACTTCGATTCCAACGACTGCAAGCGCCAGTACCCAAATCGTCCAGTTTGTGCCTGTAAACGCGCTCGAGAGTGCGGTTAATTCAGGTTTACCGCTCGAGAACAGGGCAAACGCAAAACAAACCAAGCCTGCCAGCAAATATACGATGGTGAGCATGGCAAACGGGTTCAGGTTTGAAGGCAAGAATTTTTGAGCAATGTTATAGGTCACAACACTGACCACGATCAGGGCAAACCCAGCCCAATACAAATTCATGCGTTGTCCTCAGGTTTGACTTCTTCGAGCGGCTTACCCAAGATCAAATCTTCGACTTCTTTGACACTGACGCGACTCGAGCCTAGGCTGGGCAAGTACAATTCTTCGTACAGGCTTTTGATGATGATTAAAAACGGCACAGCCAGGAATGCGCCAACAAAACCAAATAATCCCGAGAAAATCAGCACGCCCGCCAGCAACGAGGCAGGGTGAAGGCTGACCCTCGAGGAAAGCACAATCGGGCTTATGAAATTGAATACGATTTGTTGCACGCCAAAAACCACGATTCCAACCCACAGGGCGTTGATGGGATTGGGTGATAGGCTTGAGAGCACGGGCGGGATTAAACCGAACAGGCTGCCGATGACGGGAATCACTTGGGTCACGCCAGCGATGACCGCAAACAAGAAAATATTTTGGGTTTGAATCCCAAACCATGACAGCACGGTCAAACCAATAAACACCAGCACCGTCATGGCGAGCGAGAGAATCAAGGTGGCGAGCAACCATCCACCCAACTGCGCACCAATCCTGACCATCACCCTCGAAACATCATCGCGGTAATGGGCTGGAACGCCAGCCAATGCGCCGCGAATGAGTGGCAGTGGGTCGATCAAAACGGTGAATCCCATGATTAAAAGCAACGCCCCAAGCAGCAAATTATTGAGCAAACCCGTGGTCGCACCCAACGCCCCCAGCAACGTTCCAGGCAAGCTCGAGAGTGCACCCGTCAGTTGCTTGGAAAGGTCGCTCGAGTTCAAACCTTCAGTCACATTCTTAAAGAGCGGCGAATTGGCTGTAAGACTCGCCAGCCAAGCTTGAACTTTCTCGACGCCAGTCGGTAGGCTCGAAACCAAACTCGAGATTTGAGTGATTAAGGCTGGTACGAGCGACCAGACCAGCAAGAACGTCCCTCCGAGCACCACGAATAGAATTATGGCTGCCCCCAAAGCTCGAGGCATTCTGAGTTTGGTATTTGCCCAAATGACCAGCGGATTGAGTCCTGCCGCGATAATCATGGCGAGTGAAATCAGCAACAGCGGTTGCGCAAGGCTGGCAATTGCACCCCACAAGATAAAAACGCCAACCGCGAATAAAATGCCTGGGATTAAATTGATCAGGTAAACGCCGCGTTTTTCCATAGCACATCCTAACTCGAGAATTTCTCACAACCTTTCATCCCAAACCCAGGTTATGGGTTAAACTCTTTTCACATGGGTATTTTGACGATTCTTTGTGGTGTGTTGATGCTGGCACTCGGACTTGGCAGTGTTGTGGGAAAACGTGCGTTGCTTCCCGAACTCAAGCCAAGTGAAGTGGCGCTCGTGACCGTGCCTTTTGGCATTGTGACCTTGGTTATCGGTTTGATCATTCAAACCGCAAAATAATTCTCGAGCCATCAAAATCACTCAATACGCCATAACGCGCACAGACTTAAAAGAAGGCTTGGGTTAAAATCTTAACGTGAATGCCGTGATTCCAAACTCGAGCATGTCAAAGCCAGCTTTGACCCTCGAGTTACTCAAACTTGCCCTGCCAATCGTGGCGGTCAACTTGGCTTACGCGCTTCTAGGCACGACTGACACCTTGTTCATGGGTCGGCTTGGCTCGAGCGCCGTGGCTGGCGTTGGATTGGGGGCTTTGACCTATTATGCCCTCTTTTTGCTGATTCGCAGCACGGCTGGGGCGGTGACTGTGTTCGTCTCGAGGTCTTACGGCGCAGGCAATCTTGCCGCTTGCGGCGCATGGCTGAGTCGTTTTTTATGGTTGGGTTTGGGTTTGTCACTGCTGACCCCCGTCTTTTACGCAATCTTTCCACCAATCCTCAACTTTTTTCATCCCGAACCCGATGCCTTAAAAGCCGCCATTACTTTTGCGCAAATTCGCGCTCTCGAGATTCCATTTGCCCTGATTTCTGCCGTACTGCTCGGCTTTAGACTTGGTGTGGGCGACTCAAAAACCCCAATGTATGTCACCTGGTTTACCGTCGTCTTAAACATTTTTTTCAGTTACACAATGGTTTTTGGCAATTTTGGTTTTCCTGCCCTCGGGATTGAAGGCGCGGCACTCGGCACGGTCATTTCTGTTGCGATTCAAACCGTCATCGCCGCGTTTATTGTGCTGAACGCCAAAGACCGCGCCAAGTACAAGATTCACTTCGAGCGTCCAAACCTCGAGACACTCAAAAGCATGTTAAAAATCGGTTTGCCGATAGGCGTTACCGAATTTGTTGAGGTTGGCGCGTTCGCCGCGTTTACCGCCGTGATTGGTCGAGTCGGGACCATAGAACTTGCAGCCAGTCAAATCAGCAACCAAATTGCCAGCCTTGGGTTTATGCCTGGGTTTGCGCTCGGCATTGGCACAGGCTCGTTGGTGGGGCGTTACTTGGGCGCAAAACAGCCAAAGCTTGCGGCAGCCGTTGGTTATCTTGGTGTGCAACTCGGAATGATCTGGATGGGTATGGTCGGCATCCTCTTCTTCACCATCCCGCATGTGCTGGTCAGCGGTTTTAACCCCGAACCAAAAGTGCTTGAGCTTTCCACTCAATTGATGAAATTAATGGCGCTGTACCAAGTCTTTGACGCGTCAGGCATTATTTTCAGGGGCGCTCTTTCGGGTGCGGGCGACACGCGTTTTCCAATGATTGTGACCCTGATTGGATCATGGGTGGTGATGGTTGGCGGCGCAATTCTGTTCACCCAAACCTTTCACCTTGGACTGATCGGCGCGTGGGGCGGAGCGTTTGTTTACGTGTGCTCAATGGGTTTTATATTCTGGATGCGCTGGAAAGCAGGGCATTGGCAGCACATGAATCTCGAGCAGGCGCATTGAAAATGCGAGAAATTACAGCATAAATTGTTGCAAATATGGTAAAAGCACTTTACTTACTCCAGGAATTGTATATAAACCAAATTTCACCCATGAATCGGTATTGC
>JANMUC010000526.1:0-4305 GCA_031391225.1 Deinococcales bacterium | reverse complement strand
CCGTTTTTTCAGTATGAGGTGCGAAGTTTGAAGGTCACTTTTTGAGTGATCTCCTCAAAAAACCACTGTTTTTAGATTTGAGGCAGAGGTAAATATCAACGACTTGACATATATTCTATTATAAGAATATACTTGTCACATGGCACGTTCGCCCACCACTTCCGATGTCTTCAACGCCGTCGCCGAGGTGCAACGCCGTCGTATCCTCGAGTTACTGACCGAGGGCGAAAAATCGGTCAATCAGATCGCCGAAGCCTTGCAGTTTCGCCAACCACAAGCCTCCAAACACCTGAACGTCCTTAAAGAAGTGGGGCTTGTCACCATGCGAAGCGACGCGCAACAACGCCTCTACCGCCTGAATCCCGAGGGCATCAAACAAATTTACGACTGGTCTAAAACTTTCGAACGCCACTGGAATGAACGTATAGACCGCCTTGAAGCGTACCTCGAGGAATTGCAAAGAGAAGAACAACGAAAGGACACCGATGAACAACCATGAACCCGAGCTTGTGCTGATTCTCGAGCGCACCTTGAACGCGCCGCGCGAGTTGGTCTTCCAAACCTGGATTGACCCCAAGCACCTGGCGCAGTGGTGGGGACCCAAAGACTTCAGCAATCCAGTTTGTGAGGTAGATGCACGACCTGGTGGCAGCATCCGCATCACCATGCAAGCCCCCGACGGCACATTGATCCCCACCGAAGGCATCTTCCTCGAGATCACTCCACCAGAAAGAATTGTTTTCAGCAACAATGCTTTTAAAGATGCGAAGGGTCAAGCTCAACTCGAGACTCGCAACACCATTACTTTCACGGAAGCAAACGGCAAGACAAAACTCACCGTGCAAGCTGTCGTGACCAAAGCAGGTCCAAACGTCGCCGTCTCACTTGCCAGCATGGAGGACGGCTGGATTGAGAGTCTTGACCGTCTGCAGCATGTCATTGCCCAAGCCATTTAAGGAGATTACTTGAAACCAAACTCGAGGATTTTACTCAGCAACCAAACGCCATCTTATGACACAGGAGGAACAACCATGAATCAGGTCACATCCAAAGACGGCACAAACATTGCATTCGATCAACTCGGCACGGGCGCTCCCGTGATTCTGGTCAGCGGCGCATCGGTGGATCGCGGGTCAAACGCCGCACTCGCCACACTTTTAGCCAAGCATTTCACGGTCTTTAACTATGACCGTCGTGGTCGTGGACCAAGCGGCGATACCCTGCCTTATGCGGTTGAACGCGAGGTAGAAGACATTGAAGCTGTTGCCAGAGCCGCTGGTGGTTCGGCATACCTATTCGGTTCGTCGTCTGGTGCAGCTTTGGCGCTCGAGGCGGGACTTCAACTTCCCAGCATTACCAAATTGGCATTGTGGGAACCACCGTATATTCTTGATCCAGCCATGCGCCCACCAGCCGACACCGCCAAGACTTTTCATGATCTGGTTGCCGCTGGAAAACGCGCCGATGCCGCCGAATACTTCATGGCAACAGTGGTCGGTTTGCCAGCAGAATTCGTGGCGTTCGCCAAAACCCAACCGTGGTGGGCAGCGTCAGAAGCGTTGGCACACACACTCGAGTACGATTCCACGATCATGGGCGATAATTCACTGCCCGAAGCTCGAGTTGCCGAAGTGAAAATACCAACCATTGTGATTAACGGCTCAAAAAGTATGCCATTCTTTCAACCGAGCGCCGACGCGATGGTCAAGCTCATGGCAAAAGGACAACGCAGAACGCTCGAGGGTCAGGAACATAATGTCTCTGCCGAAGTGTTAGCGCCTGTACTTGTGGAGTTCTTCGCATGAACACGCTATAGGTCGCAGTTTGCACGCCAAGCCCAAGCACCAAAAGTTGGCACAAACAACCATTCGCGCCACATGAATCGGAGAACACCATGTCATTCCAAGCATATCTGGACACCATCAAAGCCAAAACGGGCAAGATACCGGACGACTTCGCCAAACTCGCCCAACAAAAAAACTTGACCAAACACGGTGAGATCGTTGCTTGGCTTAAAAGTGATTTCGGTCTTGGGCACGGTCATGCCAACGCCATCGTCGCCGTGCTGTTGAAATCTGAGACTCGAGCCGCTAACCCCAACAAAAAACTCGAGAAATTGTGCTCTGGCAAAAAAGCGATTTGGCGCGAAACTTGCGACACCCTGATCGCCAAGCTCAAAGCCTTCGATCCCAGCGTGGACGCGGTGGCAAACGAAACCTACGTCAACGTCTTGGTTGGCAAGAAGAAATTCGCCATCCTGCAACCCTCGAGCGCAGAGCGTTTGGATGTTGGCATCAAACTCAAAGGGGTTACACCAACAGACCGGCTCGAGCTGGCTGGATCATGGAATGCGATGGTCACGCATCGGGTGCGGATTACTGACCCAAAACAAATCGATACTGAGCTACTTGTGTGGTTGAAACAAGCGTACAACACGCATAAAACATAGATACTCTAACCACATTTCAAGACTTGATTGTTGCCGCGCACCCTTGAGGGTTTAGGCGACGACATTCGTCAGGAGCAAAGCCATGCGAAAAATTATTGCCTCGGAATTTGTATCCCTAAACGGCGTGATGGAAGCACCAGAACAATGGCACTTCCCGTTTGTGAATAATGAACTCCAAGCTGAGATCAATGCCAGCATTCACTCTGCCGATGCCCTGCTTTTTGGGCGCGTCACTTATGAAATTTTTGCCAAGCACTGGTCTTCTAAAACCCAGAACGAGCACGGTATTGCCGACCAATTAAACAGTGTGCCGAAATACGTGGTTTCGACCACCCTCGAGACAGCCGATTGGAACAACTCGAGCATCATCAAGGGAAACTTAAACGAAGAAATCTCGAGGCTTAAGATGCAAGCTGGCGGTGATATTGGCATCATTGGCAGTGCCAAGCTTGTGGAGTCACTTTTGCAGTTGGACTTGATTGACGAAATTCGCCTTTGGGTACATCCCGTTGTGGTGAAAGGTGGACAACACCTCTTTAGCGATCAGCTTGAGTCCAAACCCATGCACTTGCTCGAGTCAAAAACCCATGAAACAGGTGTTGTGTCCGTGCTTTACCAGACAGCGCCATTGCGGGCGTTGACCCCTCAGCTGTGAATTCGTGATCAGTTCAACGTTGGCACAGCGAACACCGTGCTCAATCGGCAAGATAGCAAGGACGGTTCACATGTACAAAGTCATTTCATCAGAATCTCTCGAGTTGCGCCCAGGCGGAACCGTGAAATTTGAGGGTGCTGATTACGGCGTCGAAGCATCGTTCTTTCAGACCAAGAGTGAACCTGGTACGGGTTCGCAGTTGCACCAGCATCCTTATCCTGAGACTTGGTTGGTTCGCAGTGGCTTGGTACGGTTCAGGGTCGGTGAAGATGAATTCGAAGCCTTTTCTGGCGAAATTGTTATTGCCGCCCCGAATGTCTCGCATCAGTTTGTAAATATTGGAGATGGGTTGCTCGAGATGTTCTGTGTTCATCCAGCTTCCAAAATTGTCCAAGAATTGGTTGATGAATGATGATTACGATTGGCGGTTTTTGAAATCCTCGTAAGTAAATTCTCGCACCACATCAAAACTGCCGTCTTCGCGCAGAATCCCGATGCTTGGATGTTTGACGCCGTTGAACATCGTGCTTTTAACAATCGTGTAATGAATCATGTCGTCAAAGACCAGTGTATCCCCAACCTCGAGCTTGTGCTCAAAGCTGTAATCGCCAACCACATCGCCCGCCAGGCAGGTTGTGCCGCCCAAACGGTAAGTATGCGGTTTCTCGAGCGGTTCGCCTGCATTTAAAATGTCGGGGCGGTACGGCATCTCGAGACAATCGGGCATGTGGGCAGACACGGAAATATCGAGCACCGCAATGTCCATGCCGTTGCGAAGCGTATCGACCACCCTCGAGACGAGCCATCCCGTTTGCCAACCGACCGCTTCACCTGGTTCGAGAATCACCTCGAGATTCCATTTGGCTTTGAAGGCTTTGATGACTTTAATCAGTCGTTCGATGTCGTAGCTGGCTTTGGTAATGTGATGCCCGCCGCCGAAATTCACCCATTTCATGCGCGGCAGGAACTCGCCAAAGTTTTGTTCGATCACGTCAATGGTGCGCTCGAGCGTGTCCGCGCCTTTGCCGCACAGGCTATGAAAGTGCAAGCCTTCGATGCCCTCGAGAAGCTCGGGTTTAAATTCCGAACGGGTCACACCCAGCCTCGAGAATGGCACGCACGGATCGTACAATGGCGTCTCCACCTCTGAGTATTCGGGATTGATACGAATTCCTGCCGAGATGGCTCGAGGGGCGTTCTT
>JANMUC010000813.1:0-1350 GCA_031391225.1 Deinococcales bacterium | reverse complement strand
GTACGTGAGAGAGAAAACGCTGTAAAATGATATATATTCATGTGCGTCATTTTGAAACTCGAGCATTACAAAGGCATTACGGTAAATCCTGAATGTGCTGCACAGCGTTGTAATGGTTTTGTAATTGCAAAGCTGGACACTGTTCATCAGGCACGAACGTTAAAAGTGTTCACTCCGAAACTCGAGGTCAGACCATGAGCAAACTTGTCATCAATACCCTTGGAAAAAGTCAAGTGCTGGTGGACGACGTACCCGCCGAATGGCACGCCCAAGCCGCCCAAGAATTGTTCTTTTATTTGCTTTCACACGTCGAAGGATGCAGCAAAGAAGAAATCCTCGAACAACTCTGGGGTTTAGAACCAGACCCCAGCGCCAACAACCGTTTTCGCGTTACGGTACACCGCGTTCGCAGCGCCCTCGGAAGACCCGACGCCCTGCAAGAAGAATACGGACGTTACCGACTCTCGAGCGAAGTTTTGATGGCAACGGACGTGCATCAATTGTATTTGACCTTGGAGCAAGCCAATCACACCAGCGAACCCGCCGTGAGACAACGTTTGTATCAACATGTCTTAAATTTGTATCACGGCGATTACCTGCCTGGCGAGCACGCCGATTGGGCGCGTGAAGCCCGAGAAGAATACAAATCGGCTTACGTCCGCGCGGCGCTCGAGTTGAGTTTGATTCATTGCGATCACGGTTCTTGCGATGCGGCGGTGGGCGCTCTGGTGCGGGCGTTAAAAGCCGACCCGTTCATTGGCGAAAATTACCATCAAAAATTGATGACCTGCCTCAGCGTGGTCGAAGGCAAGTACGCCTCGATCGAACATTATAGGCGGTTTTTGAGCTTCTTGCGCGAAGAACTCGACGACACGCCAATGGGTGAAACCAAAGATTTGGCAGAACGCATCAAGGCGGGCGAAAGCATTTGCAACCGCCGACCAGACGAGCATTTGACCCTCAATTGCCCGCTCACCTCGGACGGTTCATGCCCAGGCGTGTTCGGCGAATTGATCAAACTCGCGTAACCGGTTCGGATTTGAAAACCTCGAGCCACTTTACAGCGGTTTTCATATCCGTTGACGCGCTTCTTGACCCTTAAAGCAGCACCTGTCTTGATCCCAGGCGTGCACCTGACGGGCGGGATCGCTTCTTGCTCGTAAGACAGCACCTGGCGGGCTACTCGCGCTGACGGGCTTGGGTCGCTTCTTGACCCTTAAAGCAGCACCTTCTTGATGCCAAAATGCACCTGACGGGCGGCATCGCTGACGGGCTTGGTCGCTGTCTGTTGAGACTCCCGTTGGTCGCCAATGTTCGACGCCTCTTGCTCACAAGACAGCACCTAACGGG
>JANMUC010000487.1:0-3614 GCA_031391225.1 Deinococcales bacterium | reverse complement strand
CCCAAAAAAAACGCATATTTTGAATTCGCCAACAAAGTCTGACCATAAAACGCAGCTTCTTGATCCCAAGAAGCACCTTCTTGACCATAAAATGCACCTAGCGGGCATGGTCGCTGACGGGCGGGATCGCTTCTTGCTCGTCAGACAGCACCTGGCGGGCTACTCGCGCTCACGGGCTTGGGCGCTTCGGGCGGAATCGCTTCGCGTCGAACATTGTGCAAGGTGCTGTATAGAATCTATTTGGTATCTTTTCATGAGTTTGCCAAGCTTTTCAGCATCAAGCGAATAAAACACAAATCAAATTTTGCCTTCGCATTCACCAAACTCTTACATCGTTCCACCCAACAAAATCGTGATTTTCGGGATGTTCACTGGTTTGCTTTTAAAATACGCCATGTTCTTCTCAAGCATTTCAATCAACCCCCTGATCGTCTGACAAGCTTGCCTTGGTGCAATGCGTGAAAAACGGAAATCCAAGGGTATCAACAGCTTAGTGTCGTTTGATCCTGTTCGTCGTTTTGTCATGACAAAAGCCTTTGCTCTCAATACTGGCGTTGCAAATTAGATTGAGCATCGAGCCAAGTTCTTACCAAAGGATTACCAAAAAACTCGAGAAATACCGGTAATGGTTTGGTAATGCTAGTGCTGCAAACTGAAAAAAATACAACTCGAGCATTCGGATTTTGGAGGTTTTATGCGTATTGCATTCAGTTAACAAAGGTGTTGCTCGTAACCGGTGAAAGCCCGAGTTTTAGAAAAGTTCACAGGAGCGCTCGAGGTTGAGTTCAAGTAATGTTCTAAGGTCAAGTTGACCAAATTCACAATCTCATTCGTTGGCTGGTCGAGGTGAACCAATGAAACTAAGCGTTACCGCATTCTTGATGTGGCTTTCAGGCAGTGGGTTTTTGGTGGCACTTGCGGCTGGTTTTGGTATTTTGGCTGGAGCTGGGGCTTACACGGCGTCCTATGCAAATGCCACCAGTTACCTCTCGAGCGACCCGAAAGCTTGCGTCAATTGTCACATCATGCGCGAGGTTTATGACTCGTGGGCAAAAGCGCCACATCATACGGTGGCGGTTTGTACCGATTGCCATTTGCCCCATGATTTTATTGGGAAGTGGCTTGCTAAAGCCGAAAATGGTTGGAATCATTCCAAAGCCTTCACCTTGCAAAATTTTCATGAACCGATTCGGATTAACCAGAAAAACCGAGCGATTCTCGAGAGCAATTGTCAGACATGTCATGCCGATACGGTCCATCAAATGGTGACCGTGACCCGTCAGGACAACAGTCTTGGTTGTTTGCATTGTCATGCCGATGTTGGACATGGACCGCAACGCTAAAAAGGAGCATCAACAATGGCAAAGATACGAACTCCGTTATTGACTGCAAGTGTCTTTCTGGCGGGAGCACTGGTGACCGTTGGTGTTTTGGCGTTGTACACCAACATCGTGCAACGCAAAGCCGAGGAAAAACAATATGTCTTTCAGGTGGTTCAAGTAACCGAAGACACGGTAGACCCAGCCGAGTGGGGCAAAAATTACCCAAAGCAATACGACAGTTACAAACGCACCGTAGATACCGAACGCACCCGTTACGGCGGTTCGGAAAATTTTCAGAAACTCGATTCTGATCCGTTGCTGCGCACGATTTTTGCAGGCTACGCCTTTGGCATTGATTTCCGTGAGGAACGCGGTCATGCGTACATGCTCGACGATCAACGCGAAACCAAGCGCGTCACCGAACGCAAACAACCAGGGGCTTGCTTAAACTGTCATGCCAGTGTCCTGACTGCTTTCAGGGAAGCTGGTGTAAAAGCTGGTGTTCCCAACGACGAGAATCACCGTCTTGATGCTATTAACAAGGGTTTTACGGTAGTCAACAAACTGACCTATGCCCAAGCCACAGCTTTGGTCACGCATCCTGTTTCTTGCGTGGATTGCCATAACCCCACCGACATGCAAGTCCGAGTCACCCGTCCAGCCTTCATGAATGGCATTCGCGCCCTTGCCAACTCGAGCGACCCCTTACCCAATTTCCCGAGCATCGAACGTTGGCGCAAAACAGGTCGTGCCGCCCCATACGACCCGAACAAAGATGCGAGCCGCCAAGAACTGCGCAGCATGGTCTGCACCCAGTGCCATGTCGAGTATTACATCACCAAAGAGGACAAGCAACTGACTTTCCCGTGGCAGAACGGCTTAAAGCTCGAGCAAATTGAAAAATATTACGATGAGGTCGGTTGGAAAGATTGGGAACATAAAATCTCCAAAGCCCCTGTGATCAAAGCCCAGCACCCAGAGATGGAACTCTGGTCACAAGGCATTCATGCCAGAAGCGGTGTTGCCTGCGCCGATTGTCACATGCCGTACCAACGCGAGGGCGCGGTCAAAGTCTCGAGCCACCAAGTTCGTAGCCCAATGCTGAACGTGGCGCAAGCCTGCCAAACTTGTCATCGCTATGACGAATCTGAAATCAAAGCTCGAGTGCAAATTATTCAGGACCGTACCCAAGGTTTATTAAAACAAGCTGAAATGGCAGTGGTGGATTTGATCAATGCCATCGAAGCTGGCATGAAAACGGGTAAGACCGATGCTCAACTGAAAACGGCTCGAGACTTTCAACGCAAAGCACAATTCCGAGCCGACTTTATCAATGCCGAGAACAGCATGGGTTTTCACGCACCCCAAGAGGCGGCACGAATTTTGGCTGAAAGTATTAATTTTGCACGGTTAGGACAGCTCGAGGTTGCAAAACTAAAATAATCTTCATTGCCTGGGTTTGATACATTCACAGTGTATCAATCCGAATTTGACCCACCCCGCCAGAAATCTTGAGATCGAGATGGTTTTGGGTATTTGTGTAATTGCTCGTGGTGTGGTTTTGCCCGTCTCGGTTGTAAGAACCATTGACGACCACGCCACCCAAGCCGCTCGAGGCATGAATTTTTGCACCCAACCTACTTGGGATTCGCACGATCATTTGACCCACACCACCGCGAATGGTGGCAGAAATCTGACCTGCACTTGGGAAAGTTACAGCGGATTTTCCAACACCAGAGTTTACAGCACCTTGCACAATGTTTGACGTGAAGCGGTTTTGCCCGAAGCGACCCAAGCCCGTGAGCGCGAGTAGCCCGCCAGGTGCTCTCTTACGAGCAAGAAGCGATCCCGCCCGTCAGCGACCATGCCCGCTAGGTGCATTTTATGGTCAAGAAGGTGCACGCCTGGGATCAAGACAGGTGCTGCTTTAAGGGTCGAGAAGCGACCCAACGGATATGAAAACCGCTGTAAAACTCGAGTTAGACTTAAACAAAGCGATCGGAACGAAGAATTTCACGTGTGGAAGGGTATTTTCGTGGATGGAGGGTTGGTATAACCGTGAACGTCGGCACTCGAGCTTGGGGTACGTGTCCCCAGTAAAGTTTGAGGAGAAGTTTCTTTCTCAAACTTGAACTAACAAAACCCCTTGCAATTCCAGCTTTCAAAGATCACAGACAATTGTAAATGATCAGCGGAGTTTGACCTGCTTGGAATCTTTTTCAAAGGCATACTCGAGCCTCATGTTGATGTCTTGCGGGTAATTGCCAAATTTGCGTCCAAAGAGGTTCAAGC
>JANMUC010000811.1:0-8803 GCA_031391225.1 Deinococcales bacterium | reverse complement strand
CGAGAGTGTGATCTCACCAGGTTTGCAAGCACTGATTGACGCCACCGAACATCACGATTCGTACACGGCAGGACATAACAAACGGGTGGCAATTCATGCGGTACAAATTGGACAAGCCCTTAAACTCTCTCCAGAATCGCTTCGTGCCCTTGCCCAAGGTGGTTGGGTGCATGACCTTGGTAAGCTCGAAATTCCAGCCGAGATTTTGAACAAACCCGGTAAGCTCGATCCTGCTGAACGAAGATTGATTGAAGCGCACCCTGCGACAGGTTACGAGTACGCGCAACGCATTGGGTTTCTTCCAGAAGAACTTGAAGTGATACGGCATCATCATGAAAAATGGGATGGCACTGGATACCCTGACGGGTTAGCTGAGACACGCATTCCACTTCTTGCCCGAATTACCGCAATCGCTGACGTTTACGATGCACTCACTTCCAAACGCAGTTACCGCGAACCGTGGACGCATGAACGCGCCAGAGAGTACATTCTGACGCAAGCAGGAAAGCATTTTGATCCTGAAAGCTCAAAGGTCTGGGGGGAGTTAACCAAGAACGGAGCGTTAAAGGACACCATAGAGATTTGATGTTAGGGTGCAGTAGACCCAAGCGCTTGATGAAATTCCCTCAAGCGTTCAAGCCCGTCAACCACTGCTCAAATTCTTCTGTTGCCACATTCTGCCTAAACCGCTTGAGGTGGGTTTCACCGTATTCCATAAAATCAAAGTCGATACTCGAGATTCCTGCTTGCAAAAACCCCCAGAAGGCTTCGCGCAAGTCGGAGGCAAGCCGCATGAGGTGAAGTTGCGCCAGCGATTCTGGATTCGAGCTTCCAAAGTACATCTCGAGCAAGTGCTGGCATTGCGCGGCATTTAACTCGAGGTTGACGGCAAGGTTGCCAAGATCAAAGAATGGGTTGCCATTGCCCGCATATTCCCAGTCCACAATAAAAAGGCTCGATCCGTCAAAAAGCAGGTTGGCGGGCAGCAAGTCGTTGTGACATGGGCAGTCTCGAGCGTGAGGTTGCAGCGCAGTTTCGATGCGGTGCATTTGGGTCAAAACTCGAGGGACATCTTGAGGGAATTTCACACCGTACTCGAGCGCGAGACTGTAATAATTTTTGACGGTTTGAAATGGGTTGAAGCTTGAAGGAAATACTGGTGCTTGGTGATAGCGTTTGATTGTTCTCACCAGTTCCTCGAGGTGCATTCTGGCTGTCACCGTTGTCAATGTTTCTGCCCCAATAAACCGCGTCAGGATCGCTGCATGACGCTCAAAATACGCTATGGCTTCAACCCCAACCTCGAGTTGATGGGCAATTTGGGCACTGGTAAATTCGTGATGGCGGTTGATGCCCAAAAGTGCCGTGCGCTCACCTGCCAGGCGCAGCATAAACCGTCCTTTTTCAGTCTCGAGACGAAAATTTCGGTTGGTCATTCCACCACTGATTGGTACAACCTCGAGCAACATGCCTGTGAATGGTTCAAGGTCCGTGATGAGTTCGGGGGAAATTTGAGAGTCGTTCATGGTTGAAGGTTAATTGATCTTACCGCACCCAATCTCGAGTAACCTCTTGACAAAATAGTGTTATCGGATTACGCTATCGATAAGCGATAATAACTTGGAGGCAATCATGGACGCAAACTTACTCAAAGGAAACCTCGACTTGATCCTGCTCTCGATTCTCGAGGAGAGCGAAATGTACGGACTCGAGATCACCAAAGAAGCCCAAGACCGCACGGGCGGATACTTCAGTTTTTCAATCGGCAGCCTCTACCCAGCATTGCACCGACTCGAGCAGGCAGGGTTTATCAAAGGCGAATTTCGCCCAGCGCCACGCGGCGGAAGTCCAGTCAAATTTTACCAACTAACCGAAACGGGCGGCAAAGAACTAAAGGCACGCAAAGGCGAATTTGACCAGTTTTACAACGCCGTCAAAAGCTTGTGGGGCAAGAATTTAAGGGGTGCATCATGACCTTAGAGACATACCTGAAAACCGCAATCAAAGGCTTGTACGGCAGAAAAAAGCTCGAGGTTAGAACTGAAATCGAAGGCAATATCAAAGAACTGGCGCTCGAATATCAAATCTCTGGACTGAACCAAACGCAAGCCCTCGAGAAAGCGATTTTGGAATTTGGAGAAGCCCGAGCATTGAGCGCAGCAATGGTCAAGGTGCACACGATGCCAAAAATGATCAAAGCCATTTTCTTAGCAGGGTTAATCTCGAGTGCGGCGCTCGTTGGGGTGTCCTCGAGCTTGGCGGAAATACTGACCTCGAGCGTCGGGATTTACAAGAACTGCACAACAGATGAACCGCACTTCGACAGTTCATGCGTTCAACCGCAATCGTGGATGAAACTGGCAGACTTTAGCGCCGACATTGGCAAAGCGGGTGGAACGTTCAAATTGCACACCGCAAATTCAAGAATTCTTAGTTTCTCAGTCACCTTCCCAGGCGATCACGCCATTGATATTGCCTACAATCGATTGCCAGAAAAACTTGACCCAGAAGTAGCCCAGAAGCACGATGGATGGTTCAAGAAAGACAACGAAATTTGGGTCAACCTGTCGTACACGCTCGAGCAAATTGCTCGGTATTCATTTCTCGATGTCATCTTTGAAGGCTGGGAGAATCCTAAACTTCACGTCGGCAAAACAGTTCTCAACCTCACGACTGGAAACGACGGCACGGTAGCCTACTACACGTATTTTTACAGCGCCATAACCGACATTTTTTACCCAAGTTCCATCGATACTTTTGTCATTGACCCGCCGATTTCAGGCGTTGAAGCCAACCGTCAAGATCGAAGCATCCGCAAATTTAAGCATCAACTCAAGGTGAACGACAAACCCGGCACAATTTACGCCGTGTTCACACAAGTGCAATCCAAAGCAAACAGCGAACTGAATCGTCAACCCGTCAGCACAGGACTTATCAGTATCGCGCCAGTTGCAGCCGATGGCACCATTACGGTTTGGTTAAACGAACCAACATTTGAATTTGTCAGTAGCTTGGCAAAAACCGAATGGAAATTGAAAACCCCCAATTTTTCGCCCGCCGCCCTACTAAAGCTCAACGGACGATTGGATTCCAAAGCGCCAAAAACGGAAATCGTCATCCCAGCCAACCCGAAAAGCATTGCCAAATAATGGATTCTCGAGAAGCAAATACTTAAAAGGGGAACACCATGACACTCACCCAATACGTGCAACTGGCGACCAGAGGCTTGTACGGACGCAAAAAACTCGAGGTACAAACAGAAATCGAAGGCAACATTAAAGAACTCGCGCTCGAGTATCAAATTGCGGGAATGTCAGAATCTGAAGCAATCTCACAAGCGATTTTAGACTTCGGGGAAGCCCAAGTCTTAAACGCAGGAATGGTCAAGGTACACACCATGCCAAAAATGATCAAAGCCGTACTGCTTGCAGGACTACTCTCGAGCATCGCGCTGGTTGGGGTTTCCTCGAGTTTGGCAGAAATTTTAACTTCGAGTGTTGGACCTTACCCGACTTGTCCGACAGAGTTTTACGATTACACAAAAATTGGTGATTGCTCGTCTGAAGCAGCTTGGATGCGGCTTTCTAATTTTGCCAGCGATGTGACCAAAGCGGGCGGAGTATTTACTCGAACCCAACTTGGATTCGCAGTAAAATTTCCAGGTGACCAAGAAATTCATGTACCCCTGCTAGAAAATCCCGATCTTGATATGAACAACGGTCAAGCAACAATCAAAGGTGATGTTCAATTTCAAAAAGGTCAAGAAACCTGGGTCAATCTCGCCCATGTCATTGGCAGAATTGCTGAAAAGTCAACGCAATTCGTCACGCTCGAGGGTTGGGAAAACCCAGTTTTACGCATCGGCAAAACAAACTTAAAACTTGTTACAGGATCAGAACCCTTTGCCGCGTTTTACACCTACGCATACGGGATCGTTCGCAACGTTTGGTACAGCCGTGACAAAAAGTCTTTGCAAAATTTCACATTCATTTCTCCCGTCATCATCGCAAAACCTGATGAGGTGGTTTCAAAATATGGCAAATACAAACATCAAATTCCACTCAACGAAAACCCAGGCACGATGTACGCCATCTTAAAATCAGATGACAACAACCTGCTTTCCGTCAGCATCGCACCAGTTTCGCCAAACGGTACACTCAACATTTGGCTTAACTCCATGACTGTCAATTTTGTTGACACCCTCGAGAAGCTTGACACTCACAAAAGCACCGTGGATTCCCCAGCCGTGCTGGTGAAATTAAGTGGACGCCTCGATACCAAAGCCCCAAAGCTCGAGATTGTTGTTCCAGCCATCACAAAAAGTAGCACCAAGTTTTAAGTTTAAACCGAGACTCGAGATACGTTTTTTACTTTCTGAACACGAGAATCGGCAATTGCTCCACCCTCATCCCCGACCCTTCTCCCGCTTGCGGGAGAAGGGAGTTTAGGTTCTCTACACGTGTGGCTCGAGGTTTGCCGCTCGAGGTTTTCTGAAAAAGATTCTTGCCAGCGCAAATGCGGTCAGGTAAAATCCAATATTCACGAGCACCAAATTCCAATCAATTTTCGCATCTCGAGCGCCCAGGATTGAAACGAATACGGGTGTGATGGGTTTGGTGGGTTGCTCGAGTGTGAGGGTTTCAAACGGCATTGGATAGCCGAATTGCACGGTTTGCAAGCCAGCGTTGTAAATCGGGCGCGGAATCAAACTGGTGGCGAAGGTTAAGGCAATGGCGGCGATAATTGCCAGCAAAACCCGAACGGGCGGGAAGAGTTGCAGCAAGTAGCGTTTGGATGGCAGTCGCACGGCACAAGTCTAACGCTCGAGGCGGTCGTAAATGCCCCTAGCCAACTCGAGTTTCACAAATGCGCTGTTGATGTTACGCTTCAGCTTATGGTCGAAGTGATTCCTTGCGTGGACATTCAACGTGGTCGTGCGGTCAGGCTTTTTAAGGGCAATCCGAAGCTCGAGACAGTCTATTTTGAGCATCCGCTCGAGGCGGCAAAGCATTGGGTTGCTAAGGGCGCTGGGTTGGTGCATTTGGTGGATTTAGATGCGGCAACGGGCGCGGGTGAAAACCGCGAGATTATCCTGGAAATTGCCAAAACCTTGAACGTGCCTGTTGAAGTGGGTGGCGGGGTGCGCAGCTTGGAAGCCGCGAAAACTTTGCTCGAGGGTGGGGTGCAACAGGTCGTGATCGGCACGGTAGCGGTGACAAATCCCGAGATTGTGGACTCAATTCTCGAGTCTTTCGGGGTGGGTGCGGTGATCGTCAGCATTGATGCGCGTGACGGCTTGGTGGCGGTGAATGGTTGGGCACAAACCAGTCACACGCACGCCACAGACCTTGCGGCAAAAGTTTGGGCACAAGGCGTGCGAACCCTGATTTACACCGATGTCACCCGTGACGGCACGCTCGAGGGTTTGGACGAACGCCCACTCGAGGAGATTCGTGCGGCTTGGGCTGGGCGTTTGGTGGCGGGCGGTGGCGTGGCAAGTGCTAAAGATTTGGATTTGCTCGAGCGTGTCGGGATTGAGGGCGCAATTGTTGGACGGGCACTGTACGAAGGCACGTTGGAATTTTGAAATCAAAAAGAACTCGAGGTTAATTCCTCGAGTTCTTGATTGTGTTTAAGTTTTGAATAAACCCGAGAAATGCCTGATTTGCCCTCTGCTCTCAGCCCTCTGCAAAATCTTTACTTGCCAGGATTTTCTGAGTTGCCACCAGTGCCAGGAGTGCCACCATTTTCACCACCATGATGCCCATGATCGCCGTGGCTGCCATCATCGTTGGGTTCGTTGGAAACCAAGACGGTGACGGTGGTCGCATGAACCAAGGTTGCGTCGGTGGCATCGACAACGCCTTCAACTTTGACTCGAGCTTTCTTGGTTAACGTTCCTGTGACGATTGCCGTCGAATAATCGACGGTCAAGTAACAAAGTTTAAAGGTTTTGGTAGCCTCATCGAGTTGCTTGATTTTACGCTCCAGGACGACGCTCGAGCCTGGGAGTGGATGCTTGTGGAATTCGCCGTCGATATGAACTTTGGTGGCGGTCAGGATCAAACCTGTGGCGTCCAGCGTGCCTTTAACGTGAACGGTATCACCGTTTTTTAAACCTGTTGGCAGGGTGCAAGGTGCTGCACAATTCACGGTGATCGTGCCAAGGGTGAAGCTTGTTGCACCTGCAACCAACCCACTGACCGTTCCTTTAATGTGGTTGTCTTTGTGGTCGCCGTCATCGTCAATTTCTTTATCGGTTTTGACTTCGATTTTGCTGGCGGTAATGTTGCCCGTGACAGGGTCAGTTGTGCCGGTAACTTCGACAAAATCGCCCGCTTTGAGATCAGAAATGGTGTGCGGGGTGCTTGGCGCGGTGTCATCGTCGTCCCCCAAGTCAATACGGGTGAGACTCGAGACGATCACGATTTGACCCGCAATGTCAATGGTGCCGCCAACCACGTTCACGGTGGTGATCGTGCCTTTAAGCTCGAGGTCAATGTCAATGTCGGTGGCATTTGTGCCCTCGGCTTTGACGGTCACGTGTTGACCCACGCTGAGCGCCCCCGATTTGGCGGTTTCACCATTGATGCTGATGGATTTTGCCGTATTTAACGAAAATGTTTTACCACTGACGGTCAAGCTGCTGGCGCTGAGGGCGGTGATTGGACCTGAAACGAGTTGGGCGCTGTTGCTGGCGGTTGGTGTGGTATTGCAGGCGCTAAGGCTGACTGCCAGGGCGCTCGAGACGATTAAGCTGATTAAACGTGAACTGTTCATGAGGTTCTCCTTTGTTGATCCTAAACTTCTTAAAGTGTCTACCCCCAAGCTGAACTGAACCTGAACGAAGAATGCGCAGGGTATCGACTTTGGTCGGGTTTTTAAGTTCATTCTCCCCTGGTTTCACTTCCAAAACCAGAAGTAAAACATGCTCGAGTTTTATCACTCGAGCGACCATACAATTGCTCCATTCTGAAAGCCTTAAACTGCAACATTCATGCCAGAGCTTCCAGAAGTCGAAACCACCCGCCGCGCCCTCGAGCCGTATTTGCTGGGAAAAATCATTACCAACATTACGCACACCGATCCCGAACGCTACCGCAACACCTTAAACGCCGTGGGACGCAAAATTATGGCGCTCGAGCGGCGCGGTAAATACCTGATTTTTAGGCTCGAAGATGACCAAGACGTGATCGTGCACCTGAAAATGACGGGTGGTTTTCGATTTCCAAGCTCGAGTGAGGAAATCCCGCGTTTTGAACGACTGCGTTTAATCACCGATGCGGGCGAGGTCAGTTATGTGGACGCCAGGCGTTTTGGGTTCTGGGAAGTGATTCCTACAGATGCTTGGAGTCATATTGGCACGCTGGCGGCGATGGGTCCAGAACCGCTTGGTGATGATTTCAAACTCGAGCCTTTCACGCAGGCGATGGCAAAAGTTTCTAAAGTTAAACCCGCGTTGTTAAGTCAAAAGCCCGTGGCAGGTGTCGGTAACATTTACGCCGATGAAAGCCTCTGGACAGCCAAAATTCATCCTGAAGCCAGTAAACTTTCTAAAGCTCAAGCTAAACGTTTGCACACCGCTATTATTGAAGTCATGACTCGAGCAGTGAAAGCCGGCGGCAGCACGCTCTCCGATAATTCCTACCAGCAACCCGACGGCAACCCAGGCTATTTTCAGCTCGAGCATCACGTGTACGACTGCGCCGGCAAAGCTTGCCCACGGTGCGGAACACCGATTGAGAAATACTGGTTGGGACAACGTGGTACACATTTTTGCCCAGAGTGCCAGAAGCTTTAAAGACATGCAGAGGGCTGAGAGCGGAGGGCAGAGCGCTGAAAGTCAACAAAAAATGCTCGAGCATTCCAACACTCGAGCATTTGGGGGTTTGCTCATCGCTAATTGCTTTTTACAACCCGCCTTTGCCGCGTACATTCTCGAGCGTCGCATTGCGATCTGGGATTACAGGCGCATTGGCAATGGGTTTGAGTTTGGCATTTTCAGCCTCGAGTTCACGAATTTTGCGTTGCAAACCGCGCACGTTGCTCGAGCGCTTCCAGATTTGCGGCAAGAACAAGAACAGGGCGTAAAACAATCCGATCAAAAATCCGATCAGCAATGCCGCGCTCGAGGTTGAGCCGAGCATTCCTGTGAAGGGCGTCCAGAACACCACACCGCCCGGATTTTGAAAATGAAACGTGACCAGGTACGCGATAAACGCGACCAACAAGAGCACTTGAATCCATTGCAAAGCCTTCATTGAGTGCATTGTAACTTAAAGCGCAAGACTCGAGTGTGATGGCTGCTTAGGATTTGTTTAAGCTTGGGACTTCGCTTGAGTCAGACTCGAGTTGCGCCGTATTATGGCGGGCAATGTCGCACACTTTTTCCGATTTGACCACCACCGCGCTGCGTCCGCCGTTTATTATTGGCGTGGCTGGTGGCACTGGCAGTGGTAAAACCACTGTGACAGAACGCGTTTTGGAAGTGGCTGGCATTGGCAGCGTGGCACTTTTGGCTCAAGATTCGTATTACAACAATCAGGATCACAAGCCGCTCGAGGAGCGCCGTGGCACCAATTACGACCATCCCGACGCGTTTGACTGGGATTTGTTGTGCGATCATATTGTGAAACTCTCTCAGGGCGAACCCGTTTACTCGCCGATTTACGATTTTTCCAACGACACCCGCGCCAGCACCACGATAGCGGTTTTACCCGCGCCAATCATTGTGGTCGAAGGCATTTTGGTCTTGTACGAAGCCAGGTTACGGGCATTGTTCAATCTAAAAGTTTTTGTCGAT
>JANMUC010000450.1:0-8110 GCA_031391225.1 Deinococcales bacterium | reverse complement strand
CTTTGCCGCGTTTTTCCGAATAATACTTTTTAAACGCTTCTATCGGCTCGAGGCTTTGCGTGGATTGCGATTCGAGCGCCCGTTTTGCCGCACTCCCCTCCTCGAGTTCGACTTCCACCGCCACCGCATTTGGTAAAATGCCTATCACGCGGTCTTTGAGTCCTGGCATTGGATGCTCGAGTTTGACCGTGACTTTTAAAAGCCCGTTAAAGCTTCTGAATTCCTCGAGCCTACCTTCCAAGCCATCCAAGCTCACCCGAGCGTTTTTAAGGGTCTTGTGGCGCGTCAGGGGAATGCTGTGAACCTTGGCGGGACGACCTGGGAAAGCTTCGATCAGGTTGACACGTTTTTGTTCGCCAGCCTCGCCAAAGTCAAGTTGCACAATGCTGCCCGAATATTCGATCAAAGGGTTTTCACCGAGTCGTTGCGGTTTGTGCAAATGCCCGAGCGCCACGTACTGCGCACTCGAGGGCAACTGGTCTGGACTGATGGCATAAGAATTCGTGACGAAAAACGAAAATTCCGAACCCGATAACGTGCCACCGTCGAGCGTGGTGTGCAGCATCATGACGTTGACCGCGTTGGTCTGAAAACCACTTGCAAGCTTGTCAATAAAAAAACCCATGCCCTCACGGTATTTTTGCCGCCATACGCCAACATCAAACTCGCCGTCCATCAAACTGGCGGCTTTGACCAAACGGCGCTCAGATAAAAACGGCAGTCCAGCCACCACCAGTTTTCCAGCATCAAGCTCGAGTTCAAAAGCCTTGGAATCGGCTTTCATCACACCAAACGCGCTGACTTTGACGCGTTTTAACAGTCCCGAAACACTCTCGAGACGCTGCGGGCTGTCATGGTTTCCAGCAATCACCACGCTCGGAATACCAGCCGCACCAGACTCGAGGAAGAAATCGTAAACCGCAGCCTCGGCATCGGCGCTCGGGTTGGGCGAATCGAACAAATCACCCGCCACCAAAATCGCATCGACTTTTTCCGAAATTGCAATCTCGAGAATTTCGGAGAGGCTTTCACGGATTTCTGGGGTGCGGTCAATGCCGCGCAAGTTGCGTCCAGCGTGCCAATCGGCGGTGTGAAGTAATCTCATGCGTTCAACTCGGTGATGATTTTGAGATTGGCAACAGTTTGAAAATCACTTGGATTTTGTTTGCCCAACTCAACACAACCGTTAAGCATTGACATGACAACTCGAGTCATCCTCTTACCCGTTTGTTATTTGGTTTTTCTCTTTGCAATTCAAATTGTTTTTCACATTGTATATCTTGCCAATATTCCTCATCCCACTCGAGTTCTTCTTTTGAAAACTCATATGCAAACTGTTGCAAAGCCTTCCACGAAAGAGCTGGCTTTTGATTTATCAGATTGGCGTAACTCGGGTTCATAATCCCAGTTTATCCCACCAGTTTGAGCCAAATAAAAGAGGCGCGAAAATCGCGCCTCTTATTCAAATCTCGAGATTTTATTTTTTGACAAGCTCGAGCAAACCGTACACCGCGTTTGGCACAAGCCCAAGAATCAAAACCCCAGCCGCACACACCAACAGCAAAACCCTGGTCGAACGTCCACTGAAATCTGGCAAGACCGTGACTCGAGGGCGGAAGTACATTAAACCGATTGGACGCAAGTAATACGCCAACGAGACTGCACTGGTCAATGCCGCAAGGATGACTAAGCCATAATATCCGCTTGAGGCAGCGGCACTGAAAATCAGGTATTTGCCGATAAAACCACCCAACGGCGGAATGCCAGCCAGTGACAACAAGAAGAAAGTCAGCGTGGCTGCCAGCAATGGTTTGCTCGAGCCTAAACCTGCCAGACTTTCAATCTCCAGACCGTCTTCGTCTTTGGAAAGCACGTTTAAGACCGCGAACGCACCAGCGTTCATTAAAGTGTAAATGCCAAGGTAGTACAGGGCGCTCGAGAAGCCTTGGCTTGGACTTGCCAGCACCGCCAGACCAACGTATCCCGCGTGGGCAACGCTCGAGTATGCCAGCATTCGTTTGAGGTTGCTTTGACGGAGTGCGGACAGGTTGCCGATCATGAGGGTGAGTGCAATCAGGAATTGCAGTGGGGTTTGCCAACCTGAAACGTTTTGCAATGCCAGTCCGAAAATGTGCAGGAAGCCCGCGAAGGCGGCGGCTTTGACGGCGACGCTCATGAATTGGGTCACAACAGTTGGCGCACCCGTATACACATCTGGCGTCCATTGGTGAAACGGAGCCATTGCCACTTTAAAGCTAAAGCCAATCAGGATAAACAACGCGCCCACTGCGGCGATACTCGAGTTTTTAAATTCTGGGGAAAGGACTGCGGTGTTGATTGCCTCGAGTCCAAATTTGCCCGTTGCGCCAAACACCAGGGCAATGCCGAAAATCAGAATAGCGCTGGCAAAACTGCCGAGCAGGAAGTATTTCAAGCCTGCCTCTTCGCTGTTGGAGGTTTCTTTAAAGCTCGAGAGGACGTACACGCCAAGGCTCATGACTTCAAAGCCGATCAGCAACACAATCAAATCGTGAGCACTGGCGAGCAGCATCGTACCTGAAACGGCATACAACAAAATCGCAAAAAATTCGGCTTGCATCGTGCCGCCGCGCTTGGCAACATCGACGCTCGAGATGACGGCGATTAACGCGCCAACAATCAGGACAATGCCAAAACCGAGGGCGAAATTATCGGCACGGTATGCGCCGTAAAAGCTAGAAAGGTTCGTGTTCCACAAGCCGATGCTGGCTGCCAGAGCAACCAACAAGCCAACGGCTGAAAGTCCCGCAATCGCTTTTCTCGAGACGTAAAACGGCAAGATGGTGGCGAACACTGCGGTCAGCAAAACCGTGATGAAGGGCAGCATCGAGTAATAGTTAACATCTGGTGGAACGAGATTCATCACTTACCTCCCAAAAGTCCTGCGACGGCTTGAACGCTAGGCTCGAGCAGTTTTAAGGCAGAACCTGAGAACACACCAAAGAACACGGTGACCGCCAGAATCGGCGCGAGCACAAACCAATCTTTGGCATTCAGTTCTGGAATGCTGGTCGTGGCTTCCTCGAGCCAAGTGCGTTGATAGGCGGTTAAAGCAAAAGCAGCGGAGGCAATGACCGTTGAAACTGCCAACGCGGTTGCCCAGGGATTGGCTTGATACGCGCCAAGGAAAATGCTGAACTCGCCAACAAAACCTGCCAGACCAGGCACGCCAATGCTGGCGAACCAGAGCAGCAAGGTGACTCCCGCGAAAGCTGGGGCACTGGCGGCAAGACCGCGAACATGACCAATCTCGAGGGCTTGAGAGGTGGTTTTTTCATTGTGCGAATCTTTGTTGAGGCGTTCCTCGAGCATCCCAACAATCAAAAACAATGCGCTCGAGTAAACGCCTTGGAAGGCGAGCAGGAACAATGCGCCAGCCATGCCGATTGGGTTCAGGCTAAACATACCAAGCGCCACCAAACCCATGTGCGAGAGTCCAGCGTAAGCCAGTAAACGTTTGAAGTCCTTGCTCGAGAAAGCAATCCAAGCGCCGTAAAGTGCGGTGAAGGCGGCAAGAAACATGAAAACCCATTGCAAGTTTTGCGCGGCGGCAGGGAACAACGGCAGCGCGAAGCGGAACAACCCGTAGCCGCCAACTTTATACAGCGTTCCCATGACATCGGCAACGCCCGAAGGATGGTTTTCGGCGTGAAAGTCGGGCAACCAATTGTGAAGTGGAAACAACGGCAATTTGACGGCGAACGCCGCCAAGAAACCCAGGAACAACCAAGTCTGAGTCTCGAGGTCAAGCTGATTGGTGCGTCCGAACAACTCGAGGAAATCAAAGCTTGGCGAGTTGGTGTAATACTTTGTACCAATGATGCTGACCAGCATTAAAAGACCGCCAAAAATTGTATAAAGAGCCATTTTTGTTAAAGCACGAACCCGATTTTTGCGTCCGTACAAACCAAGCATAAACAAGCTTGGCACAAGGGTCGCCTCGAAGAAAACGTAAAACAGAATCAAATCCCTGGCGGCAAAAATGCCCAGCAAACCTGTCAACATCGCCAGCGCAAGTGGATACATGCCCTCGGCTTGATGGCTGTCTTTGCGGAAAGAAAAGTAAATCAGGGTCATCGAGGTCATGAGGGTGGCGACGAGTGCCAGCAACAAACTCGGACCGTCGAAGGTCACGCTGTAAAACACCCCAGCGCCAGGAATCCAAGGCGTGCGGTACACGGTATCAATCTTGAACATCCAGACGACAGCCGTTAAGGCAAACGATGAAAGTGCCGCGAAAATCGAGACTGAAGCTCGAGCTTGACCACGAAAGAACAGCGCAATCAAGGCAAACAGGAGCGGGATGAAAATAATCAGGTGAATCATGCGAAGCTCCTTAACGCCAAGTACCCGACCAGAATTGCCGTGCCGAGCAGCACTGCAACCGCGTATGCTCGCACGAAACCAGATTGCCAAACGCTAAGGCTAGCGCCAGCTTCGACTGTGCCATTGGCAATTGCACCGATGCCACGATCCAAACCGTGCGTGTCGGCAAGCTCGAGTTGTTCTGAAACAAATTTTGCGGGTGCAGAAACCGCAACGTCATAAGTTTGATCGAGGAACAAGGCTTTGCGTGAGGCATTGCCAAATGGTGTGGCAATCCAACCGGCACTCTTCGCACCGTCTCTGGCAATAATCCACCTCGAGAACAAAATTCCACCAATGGCTGCTGCAAGTGCAAGTGCAATCAAAATTGCTTCGCCCCAAATTGGAATCTCACGGAAACCAATGGCATTCGGCGCGGCTTCTTCGAGAAAATGTTCAAGCCAGTTGACGTTTTTGCCCAGAAAATGCGGCAATCCAATAAAACCACCAACTACGCTAAGTCCTGCCAAAATCCAAAGCGGTATTGTCATAACGCTCGAGCTTTCATGCGGATGCGCGTGACCACGGTACGTTCCCAAGAACACCAGGGTGTACCAACGCCACATGTAACCAGCCGTCAGGAACGCCACGATCAAGCCGATTGCCCAGATCAGATAACCACTAAATTCGCCGCCGAATGGTGACGTGAAGGCGCTCGAGAGAATCGCGTCTTTGCTGAAGAAACCTGCCAGCGGAATGATGCCTGCGATTGCCAGTGTTCCAATGAGTGAAACAATATGTGTGGTTGGCAGTTTCTCACGCAAGCCACCCATTTGACGAACGTCTTGTTCGCCATCCAGGGCATGAATCACGCTGCCTGATGATAGAAACAACAGCGCTTTAAAAAACGCGTGGGTTGCCACGTGGAAAATTCCGACCCAGTACGCGCCAGAACCCACCGCAATAAACATGTACCCAAGTTGCGAAACAGTGGAGTACGCCAGAATTTTCTTGATGTCGGTTTGAGCTATTGCAGACAGCGCCCCGTAAACGGCAGTCAACGCGCCAATCCACATCACCCAACTCGAGGCTCCTGGGGCATTGGCGAAAATTCCGTGAGAACGGGCGACCAAGTACACGCCAGCCGTGACCATCGTGGCGGCGTGGATCAAAGCCGATACTGGCGTTGGACCCGCCATCGCGTCGGGCAACCAAGTTGAAAGTGGCAATTGCGCACTTTTACCAGCCGCGCCCAGCAACAAGAACAACGCCGCAAGCTCGAGTGGCGGCGAACCATAAGCGATACCCGTGCTGATCGTGGTCACGTTCGGAATTACGACACTACCGAAACTCGAGTTGATCTCGTGAATATTGAGCGTCTGAAAAGTCATGAACAGCAAAAACATGCCCAGCATCAAAAACGCATCACCAATTCGGTTGACGATGAAGGCTTTTCGTGCGGCATCGGAATTCTTACGGTCTGTGTACCAAAAACCAATCAGCAAGTACGAGGCGACACCCACGCCCTCCCAGCCGATAAACAAGACAGGGTAAGAATCGGCAAGCACCAAAATCAGCATCATGCCAATAAAAAAATTCAGGTACGCGAAAAACCTCGAGAATCCCTTATCGTGTTGCATGTAACCAATCGCAAAGACATGAATTAAAAACCCAATGCCCGTGATGATCAGCGTCATGATGCTCGAGAGGTGATCGAGCGCGAAACCAAATTGCAAGGGCTTGCTGACGAGTTGCCCTTTCTCGAGCACCCACATCGGCAGGAAATCCCAACGCAAGGTATTGAGCAGTGGTTCTTTCATTGGCGAAACTTGCACAAAGCCAACAATCGCCAGCACGAATGACAAGAACACCAAACTCGAGGCAATAATGCCAGGCGTGGGTTCTTTCATGTTCTTGCCCCAGACGATCAGCACCAACCAGCCCAGCAATGGCAGCACGGGCATGAGGGCAAAAAGATTATGATTGAGAAAGTCCACAATTATCCTTTAAGGCTCGAGAGCACATCCACGTTCGTGGTCGGACGCTTCTTGAAAATAGCCACGATAATGCCCAGACCAATCGCCACTTCGGCGGCGGCGAGGGTCAAAATAATAAACACGGCACTCTGCGCGATCAAATCACCCCAAGCTCGAGAGAACGCGACCAACGCCAAGTTCGCGGCGTTCAGCATCAACTCGACGCACAAGAACATCTGAATCGCAGAGCGGCGCGTTAAAAACCCAACCGCGCCAATTGAAAACAGAATTGCGGCAAGCGCAATGTAATACTGCGTTTCGACCATGTTAAGCCACCACCTTTGCAGGATTACTCGAGGAAACTTCATCGGCATAAGCGTCATCCGTCGCATGTTCAGAGGTTGTCTCGAGCGCTTCGTTGTGGGCGGGTTGACGATGTACCAATGACACCGCACCAACCACAGCAATAAGCAGCAAAATGCTAACCGCTTCAAACGGCAACAAGAACTTGGTGAACAGCGTCTCGCCAATAACTCCAGGCGTTCCACCTTGAAGGGCTGCTGTTGCCGTCTCGAGGTTCTTCGGAGCTTTGAATTGAAACGCTGTAAACGCCAATGCCGCCGCCATAACAATACCGCCCGCAATCGCCACGGGTTGAACCCACGGCAAGGGGTCAGCGCCCGACATTTGCGACTCGTTCAAAAGCATAATCACAAACAAAAACAACACCATGATCGCACCCGCGTAGACCATCACCTGAACCGAAGCCAGAAATTGCGCGTGTAAAGTCACGTACATCATCGCCAAAGTCAAAAGCGTCCCGACCAGCGACAATGCCGAGTAAATACCGCTCTTAAAGGTAATCGTACCGAGCGCCCCGGCAATCGCCAGCACCGCCAAAATCACAAAAACCACCATCAGCGCTTCACCTCGCTTGAAGGCTCGAGGTTCGGTTTGACGCCCACACCAGACCCTGGAATGGTTGCCACGCTGCTCGAGCGATTCTTGTTCGCATTGATGGCTTCCTCGACCTCACGGCGTGGCGTGACCACAAAACCGCGTTTGACAGGCTTGGATTTCAGCGCAGCTTCACGGCGTTGCGGTTTGCTGCCCTCAACGCCCACAATCATGTCTTCCTTGCCGTAAACCATGTCACGCGTTTTATAATCTGCCATTTCAAACTCGTTGCCCAAAATGACCGCACCCGTCGGGCAAGCCTCTTCGCACATGCCGCAAAAAATGCAACGCAACATGTTGATCTCGTAAACGCTCGCGTGGCGTTCACCCGCACTGACCGTATTGCTCGGCGTGTTTTCCGCCGCCTCGACGTAAATCGCGTAAGCGGGACAAGCCGCCGCGCAAAGCGAACAGCCAATGCACTTCTCGAGTCCATTCGCATGACGCGTGAGAATGTGACGACCACGATAACGTGGTTGTAACCTGGCTGGCGTTTCGGGGTAAGACACCGTGACAGGCTTGGTAAAAAGCTTGCCCAGTGTGACCCCCATTCCTTTAGCAATCTCGAGAACACCCATTATGAAGAACCTCCAGTGGTTAGAACGTTACGGAAAGGGTTATTTATCATCTATTTTGTCCTTCTGATTTTTTCATCAAATTTCAATCGTATCTCGAGATTCTAAAATTTTGGTTTTCTTCTCGAGATCATGAAGGTTGAAATGTCAAGAGTTTGTGGATGCGGAGTTCCGAGACTCATTCCTCTCCTCAAACACCATTGGTGCTAAGAAGCCCAGGCTCGAGTGACGACGTTCGCGGTTGTACCAAACTTCAAT
>JANMUC010000419.1:0-14033 GCA_031391225.1 Deinococcales bacterium | reverse complement strand
GGACAAGCCGTAGACCCCTGGATGGTCGATCTCTCGAGTATGCTCTCACGGCGGTTCTCCTTGCCAGCACTGCACAGCATTCCAACCCGCCTCGACGAAGGCGAAACCTCGAGTTTTGCCGTGCGTTTGGGTGTTGCCATGATGCAAAACACCACGCTTGTCAGGCGTTCGATGGACCGAATGCAAACGGGATTAAAACCTGCCAAACCCAGCGAACCCGTCTGGGCAAAAGCGGGTTTCTCGAGCATCGGTTTGGTTGGCGATCCCAGCTTGCTCGAGACAGATTTTCTGTTGAAAGATTTTATTGGGCTTCTCGAGCAACACGGGCTTCATGCCGTCAACGCCAGTGACATGCCGCGCGAAAAAGTGTTCGAGTTCGGACGTAAAAAACTGCCCGACGCGCTCGAGACGGACGTTGAAACCGTGGGTGGTGCGACGTTCTTGGAAGGCAAAGCCCAAATTTTAGGTTTGATTGCGCTCGCGCCAGCCAACGCGCCGTTGCAAACCAAACTTGGTAAAGACATTGTCAAACGCGCCCGAAAACCAGCCGTGCAACTCGAGCTTGGAGCGGCTGATCTCGAGACGAAAATTGCGGCTTTTGCGGGGTTGTTGCAAAAGTAAATTATTTTGTTGCCAGTGGTTTGATGATCGGCTTTTTGACTTTCATCTCGTCGTTGTACGCAATCTTGGTATGATCTCCCTCGAGGGTCGCCCTGAAACTGGTTTTGTCGGCTCGGGCGAAGCGTTCGGTGTACTCGAAAACCTGATTTTTTTCGTTGCTGATGATGCGTTGCGTGTACAAAATCGGTGCGCCGCTTTTGATGCCCAACAGCCTCGCCAGCCAAGGTTCGGCTTTGATGGCTTCAATGATTTCCTCGCCGTGCACGAATTTTAAGCCGTATTTTGTTTTCAAAATCTCGTACAGCGATCCCGTCAAATCCTGCTCGAGAATCCCTGGGGTTAAGGCGTAATTGAGGTGCGTGCGCTCGAGCATCAGGGGTTGATCGCCAACAAAACGCAATCGCAAGGTCACTGCCATGACGCTGTTCTTGGTCATTTTTAAGACTCGAGCGCCGCGCCCAAGGGCTGGCTCGAGTACGCCCGAAATCAATTTGGTGGTTGTCTCGAAACCTGCCTGGCGCATGTCTTCGCTAAAACCTTTGACCATGCTGAGCGGTTGCTCGACTTTGGCAGGCGCTGGGAATGTGCCGCGTCCTTGCTGGCGTACCAACCAACCGTCAGCTTCCAAAGCTTGCAGGGCTTGGCGCACGGTGGCTCGAGAGAGTTGCAGTGCCTCGCTGAGGTCACGTTCGCTGGGCAATGGCGTGTCGGCGTCCCATTCGCCGTGTTGCAATGTTTGACCGAGGGCATCCCGCAATTGCTTGTACAGCGGAATCAAAGAATGTTTATCTAATTGGTACAACGCGGCGGGAAGTTTCATCAAAGCCTCTCGAGAAATAGTGGTTCGTACCATTATGCTCGAGGTTGAGCGCAAAACACAAACCCAATTGCAGGTTTTAACGCCTACAGCCGATCAATCGTGCCCTCTGGTAATCTCAAGTATGGCAAGAATATTGTGAACCTCACAACCCAAGAACTGAGTCCCATTGCTCGAACACGGGCTTTGTACGTACTGCTTGCTGCCACTTTTTTAATGTGGAGCGGCTTTTTCATGGTCATTCCAATGATCGGTTTGCACTTTATCAACGACCTGGGTTGGGCTGCCTCGAGCATCGGTTTGATTTTGGCGGTCAGGCAATTTACCCAGCAGGGTTTGACCGTCTTCGGCGGTGCACTGGCAGACCGTTTTGGCGTCCGTGTGTTGATCCTGTCGGGCTTGCTGGTGCGCAGCGTGGGGTTTGCCATGATGGGTTTCGCCAACGATTTTGTCACGCTCATGCTGGCAAGTTTGTTGGCTGCCCTGGGCGGCGCGTTGTTTGAGGCACCGCGCAATGCCGCCATTGCCGCCCTGACCGAAGACCACAACCGCGCCAAATTTTACGCCCTGGGCGGTGTGATCGGAAACTTGGGCATGACGATTGGACCATTGATCGGCACGTTGCTGTTCAAAACGGGTTTTGCCACCGTTGCCCTGGTCAGCGCCGCCTGTTACGTCCTGACGTTGCTGCTGACCGGTATTTTTTTGCCCAACGTCAAAACCTCCAGTGGCGGCAATCCAGCAAAGCCCCTGGCAGGCTTGGGCGTGGTTTTTCAAGACTCGAGATTCGTGCTGTTCACAGTGTTTTTGATGGGCTACTGGCTGATCTGGTCACAATTTGGCATTGCCATTTCGTTGGCGGCGGTGGCTACGGCGCACAACAAAGACGCCGTCAGTTGGGTGTACACCCTGAATGCCCTGATGAGTGTGGTCTTGCAATACCCAGTCTCGAGGTTTCTGGCAGGTCGGGTCAAATCCATGCAAGCCGTGGTCATTGGCATGGGCGTGATGGCAATTGGGATTGGAAGCTTGGTTTTTGCGAGCAATATCGTTTTGTTTCTTTTCAGTTTGGTGATCTTAAGTTTTGGTGGTGTGATCGCCACGCCGAGCGTCCAGACCACGACCGCCGAACTCGC
The DNA here is from genome assembly GCA_031391225.1 of Deinococcales bacterium. Classification (GTDB taxonomy): domain Bacteria; phylum Deinococcota; class Deinococci; order Deinococcales; family JAAFIG01; genus JANXTZ01. The sequence continues at coordinate 11,459 of JANMUC010000419.1, read as the reverse complement.
CAATCCAAAACTCCTCGGCAGTTATTTTGGAGTCAATGCCCTGTCGCTGGCGGTGGGTGGAGGACTCGGCAACTTGGTTGGCGGCACGCTTTACCAAACCAGTTTGCAACTCGAGTTGCCCTGGTTGCCTTGGGTGGTGTTTGCTGGGGTTGGTTTTCTGAGCACAATCGGTTTGGCGTTTTTGAATTCGTCAACGCAGCAGCAACGCGCCAACCAAACCAGTCAATAAAATCACCAGCATGGTGCTCGAGCGCTTGGTGTAAATCACAAAGGCTACCAACAGCGTCAAAATCCCCGCGATCACCGCCGTTTGCAAATTCAGGCTCGAGAATGCGGCACGGGTCAAACTGAGCACCCCGCCCGCCGAAAGCCCCAACCCAATTGGCAGCAACGCCGCCCGAATTGCCCAAGACCACCTCGAGACTTTTAAGCGTTGCCATACCCTTGCCAGTGCCGCAGAAGCGATTGCTCCAGGTAAGAACATGCCCAGAAAACCCGCGAAAGCCCCTGCCCAACCCGCCACGCGAAAACCGTAAAACATCATGGCGAGCATGTTGGGTCCAGGCACAAACTGCCCCAGCGCGAAACCGTCGGTGAATTCTCGAGTCGTCAGCCAATGGCGTTCCGTCACCAAAGAGCGCGACATTTCGGAGAGCATGGCAACCCCGCCCCCAAAACTGAGGATGCCGTAACGCAAAAACTCGAGCAGCACCGTAAAGAAATCAGGCATCGGGTGTCACGTTCCAATTTAAAGCGATGCCGAGCGGTAGCAAGACCAGCAAAACCCACAAGATCGGCAGGTGCAAGATACCATTCGCCACGAACGCCGCCAGTGCAATCAACGGTGCGCCAACTGATTTTAGACCAGGCGGCGCAACCCGCGCCAGAGTTGCCAACGAAATGCCCACCGCGCCCGCCGCCACGCCCGTCAACGCGCCCGTAACCACCGGACTCGAGAATTCCCGAACTGCAAAATACGCGCTTGATAATGCCAGAATTGCCAGCATTCCAGGCAGGCAGACGCCAACGAACGCCGCAATCGCCCCTGAGGTGCCGCGCAACTGCATTCCAATGTGCGCCGCAAAATTTGAAAAAATAGGACCTGGCAGCAACTGGCTTAAACTCAGACCCTCGAGAAATTCGGCTTCGGTTAACCACGCATGGCGCGAGACAATGTGATGGTGAATATGGGCGCTGCCACCGCCGCCAAAGGCACTCGCGCCGACCAGCACAAACGCCTTAAAAATTTCAAAAGTTGAAGGCATGAGGACAGCATACGAGAAACCAACTGAGCGCGAACCGTACTGCTCGAGTGACGGGCGTTCAATGGCTCAGGCATGTCAAACTGCTGTTTGTGCGCCTGATCACCCTCGAGAACATCAACCTCTCTTTAAACGCAAAGCCAGTTTTGCAGAACATCAATTTCACGCTGCTCGAGCATCAATGTTGGGCGATTCTGGGCGCGAACGGCGCGGGCAAAAGTTCGTTTTTAAAATTGCTGCGCGGTGATTTGTGGCACAACCCGAACGAAGGAACACGAACCTATTTTTTTACCGACCCACCGCGTGAAAGCCCAATCGGTGCAAGAGAGCAGATCGCTTTTGTCAGCCCAGAACTTCAAGACCGCTACAGCAAACTCGAGCTTTGGGTGACGGGCGTAGACGTGGTGCGATCTGGATTCGAGCAAACCGATTTTGTTCATACTCAACTTTCATTGGTTCAGGAAGCTCGAGTCACAGAACTCTTGCAAAGCTTTCAGCTCGAGCCTTTGCGCGACAAGCCAGTAACCGAGATGAGCAAAGGGCAGTTGCGACGGATTCTGCTGGCTCGAGCATTGGTGAGTAACCCAAGGGTGTTGATGCTTGATGAATGCTTTTCCGGAATTGACCCAGATTCTAAAAAGCATTTAATGCAAGTCGTGAACGATGCCGCCAAAGCTGGCTTGACCGTGCTTTACACGACCCACCGAACAGAGGAGAGGCTCGAGTTCACCACCCATGAATTAAAACTCGAGCAGGGCAGAGTCGTTAAGAAATTTCAGACTATTAAACCGATCAAACCACGCCCTAACAAAGCTCGAGCTTCCACCAAAAAAATGCCATTGATCGAAGTGCAAAACGCCAATGTGTACTTGGGAAATCCTGTTGGCAGCGAAACTGCGCCCGATGGTTCGGGCGAACCGACCAAAAAACTGGTGCTTGAGAACATCAACCTAACAGTCTCGAGCGGTGAGCACTGGGCGATAGTCGGACACAACGGTGCGGGGAAAAGTACGCTCTCCAAACTGCTACTTGGCGAACTCGAGCCTGCACTGGGCGGAACGGTCAAACGTTTTGGAAAAGATCGAATGCCAATCTGGGATCGCCTTGCCCGCATTGGTCTGATCTCGAGCGACACCCAAGTTCGACACCGCGTGGCTGCGGCGGGCGAAACAGTTATTGCCAGTGGTTTTTTTGGCAGTGTGGGCTGGACGTACCCACTCGAGAAAGATCAAAAAGCTCGAGTTGCCGAACTGCTCGAAAAACTCGAGATTGCGCATTTGGCAGAAAAATCGGCGCTCGAGACTTCGCACGGCGAACTGAAAAAACTCTTGATTGCGAGAAGTTTGGTGACCAATCCAGACATCGTGATTCTTGACGAAGCTTTTGATTACCTCGATGCACACTCGAGAAACCTGCTATTTGAATTGATTGCATCCGAAGCCAATCGCACGCAGTTTGTCACGGTTGCCCACCGACCCGAAGATATTCCAAGCCTAACTACCCATGCTTTAAAGCTCGAGCGAGGACAAATTGTGTTTGTAGGGAAACTCGAGAATCTCGAGTGGTGAACACAATTACCAAGTCAGTAGCAAGCGGTCACTGACCTCTTCAGCTTCCAGTGTTTCGCCCGCCATTTGAAAACGTCTTAACATCGAACGACCACAATTGACCGAAGCCTCGCGTTCAAAGACGCCATCGGGCATTGGGATATCGCAAATTTTATTGCCAGAGCGTTTCGTTCCATCAATTGAAAGGGCTACTTTGACACCACGCAATTTACAAGCCTCTATTTCTTGAAACAGAAGCTCGAGGTTGAAGTCTTGAGCACCGTAAAGAATGGTTTGCGAATCCACATAAGGCGGGTCACAATACACCAAATCATTTCTGACGGCTTGCTGCATTGTTTTTATTGCATCTGAATGAATGAATGTTGTTCCGCGAACCCGTTCAGACCAAATTCTAACGCGTTTGCGGAAAGCTTCGGGTGTGATGGGCGCGTGAATACCGCAAGGGGTGCTCATATAACCATCTTTGCGGAATCGGATCACGCCCCCGTAACATGACCTCGAGAGAAACAACAGATCAGCACCGTTTGGATTGGCGTTGTACGAGGCTTTGATTTGCTCGTAACCATCTTTACCATTGTTGTCTTTATAAATTTGCCAGCGTTCTGCATACCAAGCAATCAGTTGTTCGGGGTCACTTCGGAGCACCTGCCAAATTTCGGTAAGTGGTTTTAAAATATCGCCTGCAACAGCGCGTTTTGGTGCAAGCGTTCCAAGTACCGCACCACTACCGATAAATGGTTCAAAGTATGTTCCGTAGTCGCTTGGAAAAAATCCAATGATCTCGTGTGCAAAGCGCTGCTTGTTACCAATCCATTTTAAAAGTTGTGTTTTGAAGGGTTGTACCTCATGGGTTGGTTGCCAGATTTGTTCGAGAACTTCTTGTTCAAACAGATTGAATTGTGCGCTAGGTATAGAGGGCAGACTCACAAGCAACAATATAACACATATCCCAATTTGGGATATGTATCTTCTGTGGGCAAGAATCAATTTATGGCAGTGCGTTCAAAACACCAAATTACGCATACCACCCCAGAAGATGTTCTGAGAAACATACGTGTTGCTCGAGGCATAAAGCAGGCAGACCTCGCAGCCCAACTTTCCAAACCACAATCTTTCGTGAGCAAATACGAATCGCTTGAACGTCGCCTTGGTTTTGAAGAAGTTGAAATCGTCTGTCAGGCTTTGAATATCGAGCTGATTGACTTTATCGCACAACTTGAAAAAGCCAGAACTCAGGAGCAAAATCAATGAAACCTGACCCACGGTTTATTCAACAGCCTCTCGAGTTTTGGGCGCATGTGCGAAGCCTCAGCCAGCAATTGGGTTACACGGAAAAAACAACCAAGCAGATCAAAACTCACTCAAGCGACGATATTGTTCGCGGTCTTAACAAGCTCGGATTAAGTAGTCAGCACTTTTTAAACTCTCAAAAAGGTCTTAGCGACTTTGGTGCTTTGCTGCTCGAGTATTTTCAACACCGAGCAATAGTGTTAAATGAAGTTGTTCAGCATAACCTTATGAACAAGACGCAAGCCGATCAGGTCTTTACAGATTTACAAATACGTTTGAAACCCACTTGCCCACTGCCGATGAACAAACAAAAAGGCGAGAAACGTAATCACGCCTTTTTTACCAGCATTATCAATATGTTGCTCGAGAGTGCGATCAATGGACACCAAATTGAATACGATCCTCGAGCACTTGTGACCTTTACAAAAAATGCGATTCCTGTTCGCACACTTGCCAGACGCATGGACGGTTGCTTTCCGTCAACCATTAACCCAAAAGCGGTTTGGGAAATCAAAGAGTATTACTACACCACGACCTTTGGCAGCCGTGTGGCAGATGGTGTTTACGAAACGCTACTTGATGGTCTGGAACTCGAGGAATCACGAGTAGCAACAGGTTACGCGGTTGAGCATTATTTGTTCATTGATGACCATTTTACGTGGTGGGATTGCGGGAAATCTTATTTGTGCCGCATGATAGACATGCTGCATATGGGATACCTAACGGAATTAATTGTTGGACGTGAAGCCCTTGAGCGCGTACCTGAAATTGCTCGAGCTTGGGTATCTTGATTTGAAATTTGATACGCGAAAATTCTCCTCACGGTAAATTGACGAATTCCAAGTAGAATCCTCGAATCATTCCCGCCCAAGGAGGGCAAATTGTGACTCGAGTTTTCAGATTGATCTTGATATTGGTGTTTTTGGGTTCAGCAGCCTATGCCATGCGAAATTTATTTGTTGCAGGCGAAACCCGCAGCTTGCACGGTCACACCTCGAGCACCTTGCTTGCGGCTTCCAACATCCCGCCATTGCTTGATTACATCCCGAATTATTACCAACACGTCAAACCAATCCTCGAGGCGAATTGCGTCACCTGCCACCTCGAGAATGGCATTGCGCCGTTCAAACTGACCGATGCCGTCAGCGCCGTGGAATTCTCGCGCAGCGTGTACCTTGCCACCCGTGACAAACGAATGCCACCGTGGATGCCAGCCGGCGAAAGCCCCGTGTTTCACAACACCCGAGGACTACTGAGCGAAGAAATAGCCATTCTGGCAAACTGGTCTTGGTCTGGTGCGCCGCTTGGGAATCCAGAGAATGCCAAAAGTGCGCCGTCCAAAGACGTTCCCGTCAGTATCCGCAACGACCTGCAACTCGAGCCAGGATATGACTTCGCGCCCAATGCTCAACTTTCAGACGAATACCGTTGTTTCACCCTCGACCCCAAATTTGACGGTGACCGTTTTGTCACGGGTTACGACATTCTGCCAGGCAACCGCAAGCTCGTGCATCACGTTCTGGTGTACGAACTCCCCGCCAGCATGGTCACCCAAACCCAACAACGCGAACGCGAAGAAAATGACGCTCGAGGTGGTTACACCTGTTTTGGAGGACCCAGACTCTCAAGTTCACTGCCCTTGCTGGGCGCGTGGGTTCCTGGCAGTTCCGCTACTAAATTTCCCGTCGGCACTGCCGCCAGAGTTCGCGGCGGCTCGAGGTTGCTAATGCAAGTGCATTACAACCTGTTTAACGGCACTGGGACAGATCAAACTACCCTCAAACTCGAGCTTGGAAACGTTGGGGCAGCCTTCAAAACCCTGCAAAATTTTGGACCCACCGCCCCAGTCGAAATTCCCTGCCCAAGCGATTACCCCAGCAATTTAAACGACCCTTGCAACCGCAGCGCCGCCTACGCCCGCGTGCTGGCACTCAACAACTCGGGCGGCAACCAACGCCGCCGCGACGGACGAATCCTCGAGCAATGCCGCAAAAACCTCCAAGATTACCTGACCCCACGTGACCGCAGCGATATCAAAACCTCCTGCGATTACCCCGTGCCACCCGTGCAACTCGAGATTCGCGGGATTGCCGGACACATGCACTACCTGGGCAAAAACATCAAAGTCGAAATCAACCCCGACAACCCTGAAAAACGCAAAGTCCTGCTCGAGATTCCACGCTGGGATTTTCACTGGCAGGGGTTTTACTGGCTGAAAACCCCAATCATCATTAATCCAGGCGATACGGTGCGGATCAGTTGCACGTTTGACAACAGCCAGAAAAATCAACCGTACTTGAACGGTGAACAGCAAAAACCGCGATACATTGTTTGGGGCGAAAGCACGGGCGAGGAGATGTGCTTAAGTTTTATTCAAGCGACGATTAAATGAAGTTTGAGATTTTAGATTCGGGTAGAGTTGATGTATGGCAGCTTTTCACCCAAACGATTGGCAGAAGTTTGATTACCAACTTTTGAATAACAGCCCAGTCACGCTTTATTACCGCTCAGAGGTGTTGGATCAAACTGTTATCCAGCTTCAAGATGCTGGCTACGGAATTGATGAATTTGATTGTTCCGCCTGGAAATCAGAGTCAGATTTTCATAAGGAAATTGCTTTGGGTCTCAAGTTTCCAGATTACTATGGTCAAAACCTTAATGCCTTCAACGACTGCATGGGGGACATCGAAGTTCCAGATTTGGGCGGAAGAATTATTGTGCTGCGGAAGTTTGATATGTTTGTCTTACGTGAACCAGAAGTTGCACAAATCGTCTTGGACATTATGGCGCGAAGTTCATGGCGTTTTTTGCTTACGGGACAACGATTCATGACTTTAATACAGTCCGATGATCCACAGATTGCTTTTGACCTGGTTGGAGCGCATTCCGTCACGTGGAATCCACAGGAATGGTTGAACAAAAATAGAGGCTTGTGAAGAATGACCTCAATATTTGCAGCAAATAGTTCATAAAGGAGTCTCGAGCATGACATCAGTAACAATTTCCGAAATTGACGAACGCTTGCAGCATTTACCTCCTGAAAAATTGAGTGTTGTTTACGATTTTGTTTCGTATTTGCTCGAGCGTGACCTAACTGATCTTTTGACAGAATCTGACACGGATTCTCGAGCGACAATGTTGGCATCACAAGCGGTTTTACGCCACGATTGGGATCGTCCAGAAGAGGATTCCGCATGGGCGCATTTGTAAAAGGTGATGTTGTGGTTGTGCCGTTTCCGTTTTCGGATTTGAGCGCCACCAAAAAACGCCCTGCATTGGTGGTTGCAACGCTTACGGGCAACGATGTCATCCTTTGCCAGATTACCAGTCAAGCCATGACAGACGCTTATGCCGTGTCAATTGTTGATGGTGATTTTAGCAATGGCAGTTTGCGACAGGTTAGCAATGTTCGTCCAAATCGGCTTTTTACCGCCGAAGCAGGAATTATTTTATATCGCGTGGGAACTGTCAGCGCCGACAAAATGCAGGAAATCGTCATGAAACTCGTGCAAATCATTACAATCTAAGGCACTGGGCAAGGCATATTCACGATTCGTGAATCGTGAATGAAGCTTCTGTCTCGAGATTCGGAATTCGTTTTGACATCCCTATCCTTGTGTATTATCATACACATTAAGAGGTGTATGATGCGAACCAACATTGTGCTTGACGATAAACTCGTTCAGGAAGCCTTCAGTTACTCGAGCAACATCAAAACCAAACGCGAACTGATCGAAGTTGCCTTAAAAGAATACGTCTCGAGTCGCAAGGTCAAAGATTTGCGTGATCTGCGCGGTAAAATTCAGTTTGACGAGAATTACGACCATAAAAAGATGAGAACTGGCGAATGATTTTGGTTGATACTTCGGTGGTGCTGGATTACCTGAAAAACATTGAAAACCAGAAAAGCAAGATTTTCCAGGACATCCTCGAGCGAAAAATCCCGTACTGCATTATGAATTTCATTTTTCTTGAAGTTTTGCAAGGTGCAAAAACAGATAAAGAATTTGATGTGCTTCAAACGTATTTGGGCAGTTTGCCGTTTTATGATTTGACCGAAGGCAAAACTTCCTTTGAAAAAGTTGCCAAGCTGAACCTTCAATGCAGAGGCGCAGGTGTGACGGTTCGCAGCACGATTGATCTGATTCTGGTGCAAATTGCGCTCGAGCATGATTTGGCGCTGTTGCACAATGACCGTGATTTTGACAACATTGCATCGGTGATCTCAAAATTGATTATTTGCAAAAATCCTGATCTTCACAGGTGACTTTCATCTCGAGATTCGGTTGTTCACAGCCCACATCAAAACTTCCGCAACCCCCACACGCTCGAGGTTGGCTTCAACACAATCCACAAGTGGTAACTCGAGATTACGAAGTTCTTGCAGTGCTGGCTCGAGTTTGTCTGCCAGCGTGTTCGCGTTGTCTACCTGTAAGCCTGCGAAGCTCGAGTTGCTCATAAAAACGTAAATCTGGAATGGGTCGAGTTCTTCACTCTCGAGCAGTTCGAGTTGTTCTTGACCTGTGATCTCGAGGTAGAGCCTGCCTTGCCCGCCCATGCCCTCACGTCGGTAATCAATGGTCATTTGTGGACGGTCGCTTGTGGGTGTTGCTCGAGTTTCCAAAACCTGATTTGAAAGTTGCTCGAGGGCGTGCCTGATCTCGAGCATTTCAGTTTCAGTCAAGGCATCCGAGACTGCATTCAACGTAAATTCTCGCCCGAGTGCAGTCACGGCAAAAGCGCTGGGTTTCACTCGAGCAATCATTTCGAGCCATTGTGCTGCGGAGCGTTTCAATCTTGACCGATGCCTTGGTTGGCAATGCCGAAAATATTTTCGGGGTCAATTTCGTGTTTCGCGCCTTCAATCCAACTGCGCCCTGCGGCAGATTTGACTTGTTTGACAAATCCTGCCCGTAATTTTCCAACGCCGTGATGGTGCGATATTGACCCGCCGTGCGCCAGCAAGGTTTCTCTGGCGGCATTCTCGAGAATCGAGAAGGTTTCGGCGGGGTTGGGTTGACCGACGGTCAGGGCAGCCAAGTAAAAGTATACGCACGCGCCACTGTGATACACCTGGGTCACGCGCCACGAGATAATCGGCTTTCCTGGCAGGTTCAGGCGTTTGTGCTCGCTGAGAATGCGCTCTTTCACGGCTTGGCACATTCCAGGCAAGTCTGACCAGGCGACGCTGGTTTCAAAGCTTTCGGCGCTGATGCCAAAACGCATTAAAAAATCGCGGATGTAGGCTATCGCAAATGTCAGTTGATAACCGCGTTTGCCGTTCTCTGGTCCAGCGCGAAAACCGTTGTGCTTCTTGGCGAGCCGTCCAACTCGAGCGGCTTGATCGGCAACCTCAGAAGCCCTGCCCTCGTACAAGAACGTGCAGGCAACCATCGAATCGGGTTTGAAGCCGAGTGGACCGGTGACAATTTTCCGCTCGAGGTTTGATTTGAGTTTCTTGAAAGAATCTGTCACTTCGGGTTTTAAGGCTTGACCCATCTGGAATTGAAAATTGTCCATCAGCCTGGCGCTGGCGGGCAGTTGTCCGGCGTGTGCCAGGTCTTTCATAAAGCCGTAACCCTCCTCGAAATTGTGAAACAACACCGAGTCAAAGCGTTTGATTTCGGGCAGGGCAAAGATTTTCAGTTTGGCGCTGGTGATAATGCCAAAGTTGCCCTCGCTGCCAAAAGCGAGGCTGCGCGGGTCTGTGCCCATGGATTCCCTGGGCATGGCTTGACCAGAAATCACGCCTTTGGCGGTGACCATCCGAACATCCAGCACCAGGTCTTCGATGTTGCCGTACTTGTTCTTTTTCATGCCGCTCGAGCGGGTGGCGATCCAGCCGCCCACGGTGGAAAATTCGATGCTGTCAGGTTCGTGACCCAGGGTGTAACCCAGTTTCTCGAGTTCCGCCTGAACGTCCTGCCCGACAGCCCCAGCTTGAATGTGCGCGAGGTTGTTGGCTTTATCCAGCTCGAGAATTTTGTTCATGCGGCGCAAATCCACGCTGACGATGGCTCGAGTCTCGTTTTCAGGGCATTGCAGGGCGTGGGAAACGTTGGTGCCACCGCCGAATGGCACCAGAACGACCTGGTGTTGGGCTGCCAGTGCCACCAGTTGAATCACCTGTTCTTCGGATTCGGGGTAGGTGACCATGTCGGGTGCACGGTGCAAGCGTCCAAGTTTGATGGCGTAGACTTCCTCGAGTGCGTGTCCGTGTCCGTGCCGACGACGTGCCAGGTCGTCTTGTGTATGGGAAATGCCTGCACCTGTCAGGGCTTCTATCAATTCTGGTAAATCTCGAGCGGCTGGAATCGGGGTCAAGCCTTTTGGGGTGTAGTCATCTTGAAGTTTTAAATCCACTCCAAGGATGCCCGAAGCCCACGAAAGAAGGGCTGGCATTCGTTTGCCCGAGATTTCGTAACGATTCCCGCCAAGGCTAATCACCCCATTCTCGAGGGTAAAATTGGTGTCACTGTAACCCCAGCCGTCAAAACGTTCGCCGCGCAGCATTGAAGGGTCGGCTTTTGGTTGATATTCGGCGGTGTTTTTCACTGTCATTTCTCGAGTATAAGCTCTGACCATGTGGTTTCTCGAGATTTACGCGCTTTAATGGTCAATTTTGCTGGATGAATTAAGATTTGTACTCAAACCCTGAAATCGTTCAACAATCTCGAGTTCAGTTTGTTTTTCTGCTTTACTGGGTGCGCGAATGTCTGCACCCAGAATCGAAACTTGCGCGACGGCAAAGATTAAGGTTTGCACAGTGACAAAGACCAAAATCCAAGCACCCAAGCTTGCACCCTCGAGCACGAACAACAGCGCAGCGAAGATTGCGGGAATGCTGCTGATTGCGCCCAGCAAAATCGCGGCTCGCAGTCCAGCAATAAAGGTTTTATGGCGCAATTCACCCACGGCAATGCCAGAACCCAGCATGAAAAAGCCAAAACTGACCGCCGTCAAGGGCAACCACCAGTTGCGGTTGTAAGGCTCGAGCTTGAGGATAAATGCGGCAATGATTGCCGCCACGACGACCATTGCCACTTGAGAGCCGAAAACGCCCAGCACCGCTTGACGCAAAGCATTGGCAACATTGCCTTCGGGTTGTTGTTTTAAAGTTTTTTGCAGTTCGTTCAACATCGCGTTTATCGTACAGTGTTTTTCATAAACTTACATTGGGTGCTGGTGTTTTTTGTAACTCGAGAAAACCAAAAATCCTGTTTCTGACGTTAAAAAATGAATAGTCACCGTTTTAACTCCTCGTCTGACTTTTGACCCTTGAACGCAACACTGGTCTTGACCATATAAAAATGCACCATTTTTGAAAATAGTATATTGA
>JANMUC010000394.1:0-2347 GCA_031391225.1 Deinococcales bacterium | reverse complement strand
AAGAAAAAACCTACGTGTCCGTAGGTCGGGGTTCAATTTCTCACACTCGAACTGTCAAGGTTCTCCGCTCGTTGAACGCTGTTGGGCGTTCGTGGAGCGGACAGAAGATTATCACCACTTCTAAGAACTGTCAAGCGGTTTATCTTACGATACGAGAAATGCCTGATGGACAACAAAAATAAGACTTCTGAAGTTTTGAAAAGCGTGTCTGAACTCGAGTCCGGACAACATGTGGCAAAAACAAAACCTTAACCTCGAGTTTTAAGCATCCGTGTGGACAATCTGAGCCAAGGTTTTTACGCCCGCCAGAAGACGCGATGGTTGCACAGCGGCGTAGCCAAGCAGAAAACCACCTCGAGGCAATTGGGTTTGACTGTAAGCACTGATCGGCATGAGTTCAAGACTTTGTTGCGCCGCGATTTTAGAGATTTTGAAGTCGTCCTGACCCACTGGTAGCCAAGCGGCAAGGTGCATTCCCGCCTCGAAACCCTGAACCTCGAGTTGTGGTAAATGGCTGTTTAAGCTGTCACGCAAAACCATCTGACGTTCAAAATAATGTTTTTGAGTTCTGCGAATGTGTCTGGCAAAATGTCGTTCTTGAATAAACTGAGCCAGGGCGTGTTGTTCCAAAAGGCTGGACCCACGGTCTTGCAAGGCTCGAGCCGCAGCGAAAGCAGGCGCTAGATTTGCGGGCACCATCATGTAGCCAAGTCGCAATGCGGGAAACATCACTTTGGAAAACGTGCCAATATAAATCACCCGTCCAGATTGATCCAAACTTTGCAGACTCTCGAGCGGACGGTGATCGTAACGGTAGTCGCTGTCGTAATCATCTTCGAGAATCCAGGCATTGGCTCGAGTCGCCCATTGCAGTAATAATGTCCGACGTTCGTGGCTCATGGTGACACCCGTTGGATATTGATGCGAGGGCGTGACATACGCCAGTCTGGCTCTGGGTGCGAGTTGAATCCCAGCTTCAACGTTCAATCCATTTTGATCGACTGGTACAGGCACGATTTGAGCGTTCGCCACCTGCAACGCCCCTCGAGCGCCCAAGTATCCAGGGTTTTCGTACCAGACCAAATCGTTTGGCTCGAGCAACATTTGCGCCGCCAGAACAATGGCTTGTTGAGAACCACTGGTAATGATGACCTGATCGGCGTCGCAATGCACCGCTCGAGTGAGCGCAATATGGCTGGCAATAGCTTGACGTAGCCCCAGCAAACCCGCCGGATCGGGATAGCCCAAATTTTTTGTGGTTTGAACCGCCTGCTTGTAAAGCCTTGACCAAATATCCCAAGGAAACAAGCTGAGGTCGCCAATACCGTGTCGAAAAGCCCCAAGACGCAACTCTCGAGGAACCGTAACCGCCGTTTCGGCTATTGCCAAACCTCGTTTGGAAAGCTGTTGTGACGCCAATCGGGTTTTGGCTTGAGTTTGGTGATTAACGAACGTCCCAGCCCCAACTCGAGCTTGCAGAAATCCTTCTGCAATTAAATCATCAAAGGCTGCCAGAACGGTGTTCCTCGAGATTCCATAATTGGCAGCCAAAGCCCTACTTGAAGGGAGTTTGGTGTGGTGAGGCACAGCGCCGTTGACGATAGATTGGCGCAACGAATCATAAAGTTGCCTGTGCAAAGGAACCTCGGCATTGATTTGCAAATCTGGTACTTTCAGCTCGAGCATGGGTAAATGGTACTCCTAAAATAATTAAAAGTGGTACTTTTGCTAGAACCAATTTTCGGTTATGGTTGATGGCATGTACATACCTAAACACTTTGAGGTCACTGAGCAAGCCCCACTTTGGGAACTGATGCGCCAATTCAATTTTGGACTGCTGATCACCGCCCCAGACGGAATCCCGTATGCGACCAGCATTCCGTTCACACCGCTCGAGGAACAGCAAAAACTGACCGCACACGTTGCCAGAGCCAACCCGCAATGGCAGCAGCTCGAGGCAGCCAAAGAAGTGTTGGTGGTCTTCCAAGCCGAGCATGCCCTGATCTCGAGCCGTTGGTATGACAGCGCCCCCAACGTTCCAACCTGGAATTACGCAACAGTTCATGCCTATGCCACCCCAAGACTGCTCAACCCAAGCGAAACCAGGGCGCAACTCGAGGCACTCATGACAAAACATGGGCACACCAAGGACATGAAAGAATTGCCCGAAGATTTCATCTCGAGAATGCAGAACGGCGTTGTTGGCTTTGAACTGAACTTAATACGGTTAGAAGGAAAATTTAAACTCTCGCAAAATAAGACCCTTCACGATCAGCAAAACGTGATCGCCAAACTCGAGCAACAAGGCGAACTCGAGCGCGGGATTGCGACACGTATGAAAGGCTTG
>JANMUC010000380.1:0-8110 GCA_031391225.1 Deinococcales bacterium | reverse complement strand
ACGCGATAAACCTCGGGTTTTTGATTTTCTCGCGCCTGGGGCGAAACGTTACGTAATTGGACGTTTCATCGCGTATAATTTCATTAGTCGGTTTGATTTTGGCTGTTTCACATCATCAGGGGGTTTGGGAAACGTTAATCTCAAAAATTCTGTATTGGAAATTCTAAACAAGATTGGGGGCTGTACAACATGGATACTCGTTTAACAGAGGCTGGGATTGATTTAAATGACATCGAAAGTCGTCTCGATGGTCAAGGAAAAACGCTGGTCATTACGGCAAGCGAGTTGGTGTACGCCGATGAGTCTGGTTTGCAACGCGCTCCGTTGCGTCAAGTGACCAAGGTCGCCATCGACAAGACGGGATCGCTCGGTATTCGCAGCGCCACCAGTGACTTGATCACGGGCAACATTCGCGGTTTTGATCTGACCAGCTTAAAGTTTTTTCTCGAGGGTGCAAAATCTTCGATTGCCAAAGCCAAAGCCTTGGCGAAAGCACCAACCATTATCGAAGCACTGCCAGTCACGCCCGATCCCGTATCACCCCACACGCCTCGAGCCGACACCGGCACACTTGGCGACGGGGCTTGGGGAGCCGATCCCGCGCATCGGCAACCAACCTTTGATACCTGGTCAACTTTGAAGCCTGCCGACATGCAAACCAAAACCTCGAGTGACATGCACAAATCTTTCGAGATTGCCCCCGATGACGACTTGCCAGCCAGATCGTTTAGCGACAAATTGGAATGGGCGGAGGATGCGACGGTTGCGCCCACCAGCATCCTTGCGCCGCAAATTGATGCACCGCAAAGCCAATTTTCAAACCAGCCTCCGCTCAGTTCAACCGATGTTCATTCTGAAGTCCACGAGTGGAACGAAACCTTCAAGGGTACAAACCAAGCATCCCTGGAAACCCCTTCAAATTCGGTCAGCGCTTCCGGCGCGGCAGATTGGAGTGGCGATATCCTCGAGGCTTCGACCTCATTGCAGACGCCAGCATCCCATCAAGTCAACTCGAGTCAAGCCATCAGCGTCAGCAAAGACCCAACGCCGACCATTGACCGTCCGGTGCGGATTGGCAGTCAGCCCAACCTGGCACCATTTTCAAGGTGGTTAAAAGGCTTGGCTCCAGTGGTGGGTTTGCTGGGCGTGGCTTCGGCGGCGTTGCAATTTCCCACCGATCCGGCAAAATGGGGAGAAAATCTGTTGCAAGTCGTGACAGCCGTCTCGAGCTTGGTGATTGGTGTGTTGCTTGCCCTGTTGGCTTACGGCGTGGCTGAGTTCTTTACCGCTTGGGGCAGCACGGCTGCCGACGTGCGCTCGATCAAACGTGAGCGCTTGGAATAAAGACAGAGCAGTGCCAAAACACTGCTCTTCAAAGCTCGAGCACAACTTTAGCGGCGATTGAACGGGTTTTGAATGCTTTCCATAAATTCTTTGCGGGTTCTGGAATCTTCGCGGAACACGCCGAGCATGCTGGTCGTGACGGTGCTCGATTGCTGTTTTTCGACGCCGCGCATTGCCATGCACAAATGCTGTCCCTCGAGCACCACGCCAACCCCTTGAGGCTCGAGGATTTCCATGATCGCGTCGGCAATTTGGGTGGTGATGCGTTCTTGAACTTGCAAACGGCGGGCAAACAAATCGGTAATCCGCGCGAATTTGCTCAAGCCCAAAATTTTTGAGTTTGGAATATAACCGATATGGGCGCGTCCAAAAAACGGCAGCATGTGATGCTCACACATCGAATAAAACTCGATGTCCTTGACGATCACCATTTGCGAACCTTCGGCTTGAAAAACCGCATCGTTCGAAACTTCCTCGAGCGTTTTGCGGTAACCGCTGGTGATGAATTCCCAGGCTTTGGCAACTCGAGTTGGAGTTTTTAACAGTCCTTCACGGTCTGGGTCTTCACCGATTGCCTCGAGCCAATCGTGGGTGACGGTGGTGAGTCGTTCTTTACGAGATGCCGCCAGGCTCTCCTGGGCAATCAATTTGCCAATTTCTGAGTTTTCGTCTATGTGAATCATCTCGTGCCTCCTGGTATCTCGAGCCTTAGCTCAGTCATAAATTCCATCCGCCCGCCACCTCGAGCGTTTGTCCGGTGATGTAATTGCTGGTTTCTTGTACGTAAAATAAGACCGCCTGTGCCACCTCGAGTGTCGTGCCGAGCCGTTGCATCGGGATTTGCTCAAGTGGCTGCGAGATGCTGTTTTCAATGACGCCAGGTGCGACCACGTTAGCAGTGATGCCGTGTTCGGCTTCGGATTTGGCAATGGCTTTGGTCAGCAGCAAAACGCCCGTTTTGGCAATCACATACGGCGTGATGGTCGCTCGAGCCAACAGGTTTTGCGCCCCCGCAAAACCAATGTTGACAATGCGCCCAAATTGTTGGTTTCGCATGAGAGGAATCGCGGCGCGGCAAGTGTAAAATGTGGCGTTTAAGTTCGTGTCCATCATCGAATGCCACTCATTAATCTCGAGGTCGGCAAGTGATTTTCTGGTGTAATCACCAACGTTATTGACCAACACGCCCAAACCACCCAAAGCAAGCGCTGCATCTTGCACCAATTCCTCTGCCTCAAGCGGTTGGGTCACATCGGCTTTTAAAATGATGGCATTCACTCCCAGCGCTTCAAGCTCGAGTTTGAAAGCTTCGGCTTCAGCTTTAGAATTTCGGTAATGAATGGCAACGTCATAACCGTTCCGTGCCAACTCGAGCGCAATGCCGCGCCCAATGCCTTTAGCCGAACCAGTCACCAGCGCCGTTTTAAGCTTCATGCTTGACCTGGAAAGTTATTGACTTTGCACCACTCGAGCAGCCGCAAGGTGTAGACATTCACAGGATACGTGAAAGCTTCCTCGAGCGTGACCCAAGCGAATTCTGCGATTTCTTCATTCATGACCACAAAATCTTCATTGCACCGCGCCACAAACTCGAGGCTGACAAAGTGCATGGGTTTATGGAATTTTGGGTCTTCGATGATCTCGGAATTGAAGGCAAATTGAAGATCATGAATCACCAAACCAACTTCCTCGAGCATCTCGCGCTTGAGGGCGGTCTCGATGGTCTCACCGTAATCAATTTTGCCACCAGGCACGCCCCAAAGTCCGCTCCATTTGTGCGTGCGAACGATCAGAACCTGGTTTTGAGGGTTGGCGATCAACGCTGCCACGGCTGGAAGCGGGTAAATCTTGTTGGTTGTTGGTGTCACGTCTTGTCCCTTGAATAAGAATTTTTGAATCGGGCGACTTCGAGTTGATTGGTGCTATCAATCAACCTGGTAAGTATGCTGCAAACAAAATCAAAAGCCTGTGATGCGGGATACATCTGAAATGCGAAAATGGCTTATTTCGTAAGCCAAACTTCGATTTAAAACGAGTCAAAAGTGTGCCACACCGCTAAATGATTAAAACTCGAGGTTAGGGTGGAAGCAACAGGATAAGCTCGAGAAAAAGGGAGGACACGGCAAAGTGTCCTCCAAGTTTTGTTAGTTTTTTGAGGCTCGAGGTTAAGGGGTTTTTGGTGTGATCCAAGTTTGAGCGATTTCTCGAGCATAGTCATGAGCATCCAACAACATTTCTTCGAGCACCCATTCTGGTAGACAATCCAGTTCGTGCATGAGTTCAACAACATGTAACCGACAACTGACACAACTGCCCGCTTCGTATAATTGAAAAAGCGTTTTTTGAGCCTTTGGAGAAGCATTAGTTTCAATTACCTTACGGGTTTGAACAATCAATTTCTCGCAATGGTCATCGGATAAATCATCCGTTAAATTCTCGAGCAAATTCCAATCCTTTTGCTTAAAGTTCATTTCAAGCAAGTACATTCCTTGGCGCTGCATTTCTGGGTTTTCTAAAAACATAAGCGCAAGTTCTCGGATTCTGGGATCAGAAAACCAAGACAAAGCTTGACATGCAGCCCAAACAACGTCTTCGTTTTTATGACGACAAAGCTCGAGCAGCAAGGTGTAATCCAACGGGAATGGGCATTCCGCAAAAACACTGAGCGCCCGTTCTAATTTTTTTACACCACGAATTTCAGGAATTCTTTGCGCCACAAGAATAAGCGATTCCTCGCTGGCATCTTGTCCCCAAAACTGAAGAGACACTCGACCACCACGGACACCTCTTTCAATTGCTCGAGCAGCCCATTCATACGGCAGTTCCTCGTATTTTCGACCTTTACGTCTGGACTTCAAATACTTTCGAGTCAAAGAAAACTCTAGGTATTTAGAAGCCTTCGGCTTGTTCAATTCTAAAAATGCTTGATTGACAACTTCTGCACCAAGCGATTCGCTAAAGTCCCGAACGTAATACCAAGGTATCGCATCTTGATCCTCTGTCCCTACCAATCCACCAAAAAATCGGGAAATAAACAGTAAACCTTTTAACCCGTCAAGCTTGACAATTTCTCTTCCAGTGCGACTATCAAAACCAGTCTTGATCGTTTCAACAAAATCTTTGTACAAAGCGTCTCGAGCATTTGCTAAACCTGTCTTCGCAAATTCAAGAATTAATTCTCTTGATGGACGTTCATCTTCATCTGGAGGAATGGTTTGAAAAGCGTTCAGGATTTGGTTTTTCAAATCCTGCGAATCTTCAAAAAGTTCTAAAAGTTCTACAAAATACGGTGCTTTATTGTAGAAAAAGTGACGAGGATATGCCAAATCTTTCAAACAAGTCTCGAGAATAATTTCTTTGTACGGCGTTGGATCATGCTTTTTCAAGCACAAAATAGCGCGTCCTAAACCTTGCTCGAGCGCTCTTTTAAATTCGTCGGTGGTCAGTGGTTCTTTGGCGGCACGGATTTCTGGTCGTGCTTGGGGCATTGGTGCTCCTTTTTTGTAAGGGCGAAATTTTGAAAACCAATGCAGTCAGGTAAATCATAGAACCACCTCCAAGCTCGATTTTAACGTCTTAGTCTTACAAAACGCATACGCACTTTGGCAGATTCAAAAAAATATAGAAGGGTGTTTTCCCTGCAAAACTGCTCTGGCTCGAGCTTCACGCCGAATTTGCAAGACCGCTACAGTTAAACCGCAAAGCAATACGAACCACAAAAACAGTATCGGAACGCCAAGCACCAAGCACAATCCAAGCACCAACAATTGCGTGCTCAACTCGAGGTTTGCCAGCACCAACAAACTGTCGGCTTCGTGATACTCAATTCTGGCAATGGCGCGAAGGTCAGGTCTGGGATACTGCAAGTAAACTTTTTCAAATCGGGATTCCGAAAAACTTCTGATCGCCAAATCTTGCGGTTTAAAAAACCCAGCGTATACACGCTCGAGAAACCTTAAAACGCTTTGGTTTTCTTTGCTGGTGTCTGGACTGGCACGGAACGGTTCATTGCGCTCGAGACGGTACAGGTACTCCCAGTTAAAGTCAAAACTGAGCAGCAGCGTGAAGGTGATAAACGCCAGTATTGCCAGCCCCCACGCGCCAGTGATAAACCCCAAACCTGCGAATAAGGCGGCATTCACCAGCGTGTCGCCTTCGGTGTCGGCATAGCGCCCGATTTCGGACATCATGTTAGAAGCTCGAGCGAGTTGACCGTCAGCGTTGTCGAGAACAGTTTTGATTTGAATCAGGATTGCAGCAATCCAAAATTCACGGTTGGCGATCAAAAAGCCGCAAAACACGCCCAAGCAAGTGTGAAACACCACCAACCAAGTGGGTTGAACTTTTAAAGGCAGTAACAACTGCACCACAAAATGCGCGATGGGACGAAAAAAATACTCGCTCGAGATTTCGATTCTGGGGCGTGGTTTAAGCGAACGTTGATACACGCTTTTAGAATCGTTGGCGGGTTGGCTCATGGGTATGAGATTGTACTGCATCAAACCCT
Source organism: Deinococcales bacterium (assembly GCA_031391225.1). Lineage (GTDB taxonomy): Bacteria > Deinococcota > Deinococci > Deinococcales > JAAFIG01 > JANXTZ01. The sequence goes on along the minus strand of JANMUC010000380.1, from coordinate 2,259 downwards.
TGGGAAGTGAGATGCAAACTGCATCTCGGATTGCTCGAACATGCTACAATCTGACCAGAACTGGTCAGGAGGTTTGTATGAATGATACTTGGCAATTGCAAGATGCTAAAGCTAAATTTAGCGAGGTGATCGAAAAGGCTCAAAACGGTGAACCACAATTTATTACCAAACGTGGTGAACCTGCCGTCGTTATCGTTTCACACGCGGAATTTATCCGCCAACGACAACGTTCCATGAGTTTGCTTGAGGCATTATCAGGTGCGCCCGAAGAAATAAAACCCATACGAGATAAGACCCCGATCAAGCCAATGCGCTTAATCTAAACATGCGATTCTTACTTGATACAAACGTCGTCAGCGAGCAATCAAAACCAAATCCAGACGCTCAAGTCCTGCAATGGCTCGAGCGTCAAAAAGTTTTTGAAACGTACCTGAGCATCATCACCATTTGCGAAATCGAGCAAGGCATTCAATTGCTCGGGAACACCAAACGCGCTCAAGTGCTTGAAATATGGCTTGAAAAACTCGAGTTTGAATTTTCCGATCATATTCTTGGTATCACTCGAGATGTGGCAAAGACTTGGGCAGTCATGTCATCAAAAGCAATCAAGGCAGGGCGAACCTTGTCTTACCTTGATTCAATGATTGCAGCTACAGCGATTAGTCACGATTTGACAATTGTTACGCGAAATACAAGTGATTTTTCAAGCGTCACCAAAAAACTCATCAATCCGTGGCTCGAGTGAAGTGAGACACAAACTGCATCTTGGATTGCTCAAGATTCACAAACCTTGAATCAACCGAAGTCCATCTTCGACGCGCCGCAACATTTCTGCTGGCAAGATGCCAATGCGAGACTCGAGAAAATCTCGATCTATCGTGACCACCTGAGTTACATTCACTACGCTGTCCTGCTCGAGTCCAGCGCTGAAGGCTGGAACAAGGACATTGCCTGGAAGGTTAGCAAGTGCCAGATTGGTTGTGATTGACACGGCAAGCACGGTTGCCAGTCTCGAGCGGTTAAAGCGGTTGATTTGAACAATTAAAACTGGACGGCGAAACCCTGGTTCACTGCCAACAGGTTCGGGGAGGTTTGCCCACCAGACTTCACCACGAGAAATTTCATCCATGACGTTCGAGCGTGGCACGTTGCAATCGTTTCAAACCTGAGTCGAGGCGTGTATCCACCCGATCTGCGACACGGTTTATGGCTTCGGTGAGAGGATCAATTTGGTTTGTCTCGAGAAACACTTCGAGCGCTTGAGCATAAACGGCACTTCGGGTTAAACCGCGTTCTTTTGCAAAGCGTTCGGCGGCTTCAAAGACTTCGTTGGGCAGTGAAACAGCAGTTTTCATGACTCGAGTATACCAGGCGTTATACCCGATTTCAACGGTATTCTCGAGCAAAGTGAAACCCAAATTATAACTTGGTATTCTCGAGATTCAGATTTGATTTGAAAATCTCAAGCTCACTGTAATCAACATATTTTACGAAAGTCGCTTGTGTAGGCTCGAACCAAACTTGGTGTTTTGCGATTGTCAAATTTGTTTTAGCAACCTTATACATTGCCACCCGATACCCCTTTAATCTGAGCATTTCAAGTGCTGGCGCAAACCAATCCAATAACTTTTCTAAACTATCCACACCGCATATGTGCTTTCCCTTAACAAATTCCACACCATCGTAGCCTTCCTCACCAAATGGTGTTGGCGGAAATTCTTCTGAATTAGTATCCCGACATTGCTCGAGATATTCTTGAAGATATCTGCCAAAAAAACCCCACTGATAAAATGGTCCGATTCCATTTTTATCTTCGACCCGAAAGGCAGGAAAGTATTGTGAGAATTCTTGTACTCGAGGCTTTAGATGATTTAGTAACATGCTCCCATTGAAATTGGTGTCCTGGGAAAGACCAGAATTACTCGCCCCCCTGACGGGGGTAGCTGTCATATTTTCAGATAAATTAGTTGTTGTTACTCAATTTGAAGTCTCGAGTCATCAAAAAAGCGTGAAGGGTTTCCCCTTCACGCCGTACCCTCGAAGGTTCTCGAGGTTTAGAAGTCCATACCGCCCATGCCGCCCATACCGCCGCCTGCGCCACCATCGTGACCGCCGCCGCCTGGTGCTGCGCGTTCTGGTTTGTCGGCAATGACTGCTTCGGTGGTCAGGATGAGTGCACCGATGCTGGCTGCGTTCTGAAGCGCGGTGCGTGTTACCTTGGCAGGATCAACGATACCGAATTTCATCATGTCGCCGTAC
>JANMUC010000363.1:0-1912 GCA_031391225.1 Deinococcales bacterium | reverse complement strand
GGGCGCAGCAAGCGACCCAAGCCCGTAAGGTGCTGCTGTAAGGGTCAAGAAGCAGCGCCCCAACGAAAAAATGATGTGTGGTAGGGGCGCTGCTTGCTGCGCCTTGCGACGGGAAGACATCGACGTATTGTATGGTTCATTGGATTATGACTTTGCGGTTGCCCTGCAACCGAAAATGGTGTTCACAGCGTTCCGCACCCGATCTCGAGTTGCCAGAAAATCCAAGTCTTGTCTGTATTTGATTTGAAACGAACGCCATTTGGTACGTCCAGAACGGCTCGAGCAACCCCAAGAATCTCGAGTTCGGAAGTCATCAAGTTCTGTAATATTCATATTGCGGCTGTCGAAAGCAAGTTCAATGGCTTTTATCAGTTCAGTTTGGTCAAACTCGAGGTTGGAAAGAATCAAGTCCAAATCGAACAAATCTTTTGGTTTCCAACGTCCGCGCCCAAATTCGACCAGTCCGTGCAACTTCCAGGCGAACAAGGTTTCGGGCGCACAAGTTAAAACCTCTCCAACGCCTTCAATCTTGAGGATTCTAGGAAGCATAGAAAGCGGGTCGTCAGAGGCAAAATCAACCTGCATGGTTTGAAGTTCGCCGTTTTCCACACGTCCGAACAAATTCACCCGCAAACCAGGATAAGGCGTGTCAGCCCAAATGATCTTGCTGCTCTCGAGCATCAAATCTGTGCTTTGATCTGGGATTCTTGAAATTTCAAGCGCCAGTTTTTCGGTGGTTTGGGCATTAAAAGGTTGCTCGAGCAGCAAGTAATCGACATCTTGCGGTTTTCGGGCGCGTTGTCCACACAATGCACGGGTCAGAATGCTGCCACGCAAGACCAATTTTGAAGCGTCTGGGTGTTGAATGGCACGACGCAACCAACCGTTAAGCAGCTCGAGATTGGTTTCAGGTTTTGAAATTTGAGTCATGACTTGCCGCTCTCTGGGGATGAATTGTAAACGTCCTCGAGTCCTGTATGATCGCTAAGGTAAACGCCATCGGTTTTTCCATGACGCACGTATTTTGACAGCATCAACAACTTGTTGGCTCGCTCGAGTCTGTAAACCAGACCCTCGCTTTCGTCCAACGCACCGTGAAAACCATACGTTCCCAATTTCTCGAGGGCAGCCTCCAACGAGATTGCATTTCCAGCGTGAAGCACATGTGGAATCTTCAAACTCGAGGGTGCAATTTTCTTTTGGAGTTCTGCCAAAGTCGCTCGAGTTCCTGACGCATCAAAAAAGTCGAGCGCCACAATCGGTTCATGCGGGAAGGTGTAACGCGTGCCATGCGCCACGGGCAGCCACTCGCAAGCCAGACGCTCGAGGCTGAGTAGCCAGTCAAAACGATCTTGGTTTCGTTCGAGCCAGACTGCAAAAGCCCGCCTGTTGGTATTCCTCGAGTTGTTGCAAAGTTTGCCATCTCGACCAAGCGCCATCAGCAAACCCTCAACCCTCAAGACGATCACATTTGAACCATCCAATTTTTCTTGCACAATCACCATATCCCCAGGCTGTGATTCCTCGAGAAGGCGTTTTGCAATTACCATTCCACAATGACGGTCACGAATACCTGTTCTCGAGCCTGGCAAGTGCGGAATTTTGGGGTAGAGCTTCATGGTGTACCTCAAGTAAAACTCGAGCGCTATTGACGCTCGAGTTCCAATCTAGCGCGGGATGACTTCTAAGCGGCGTGCGAACTGCCCCAACCAGCATCCAACTCGAGGTTGGAATCAAAAACGCAGTATTCGGAAACGGTCTTCTCGACTTTGAAATCAAATGATTTCAAAACCTCGAGAAACGCGGTAAACCTCAAACTGGCGCTAGCCAAACCCAAAGCGTAATGTCGTTGCGTGACTAGGCGCTCCGTCGTGCCGTCGGCAAAAACCTTAAAGGCATTCTGTGACAAGTG
>JANMUC010000276.1:0-18582 GCA_031391225.1 Deinococcales bacterium | reverse complement strand
TGGGCAACGCGTATTTGCAAGATAGCAATTTTGATGTGACGCCCGAAGCGGGGACGTTAATTGTGTTCCCGTCGTGGTTAAATCACAAAGCTTTGCCTTACGATGGAACCAAAGACCGCATTATCATTTCGTTTAACGCCCAAGTTCACGGCGAACGCGGCAATCAAGCTTTTAATTACGGCTTTCACTGATTAAGGATTTAAATATGAATCAAAGTGTCAACAACTCGAGTCTTCATCACGCGATTTTGACGTTTTTGATCGAACATGGTTTTGCGCCCAATGTGACAGAACTTTCTGAGATTTTAAGGGCAAGCCAGGATGAAGTGATTTTGGGTTTGCAGGCGCTTCAGGAATATCACGGCGTTGTTTTGCATCCAAACTCGAGCAAAATCTGGGTGATTCATCCTTTTTCTACGGCTCCGACCAATTTTGTGGTACAGAGCGCCCAGGGTGTGTGGTGGGGCAATTGTGCCTGGTGTTCGTTGGGTGTTGCTGCCTTGTTAAATCAAGACCTGACGATCACCACGACACTTGGTGCAATGGGTGAGAAAGTGGTGTTGCGCATCAAAGATGGTGTATTGGTCGATTCTGATTACCTGGTGCATTTCCCAGTTCCGATGCGTCACGCCTGGGACAATGTGATTTACACCTGTAGTGTGATGTTGTTGTTTAAAACCGAAAGCGAAGTCGATTTATGGTCTGCCGCACACCGTATTCCCAAAGGCGATGTGCAACCGCTCTCGAAAATTTGGGAATTTTCCAAAGCCTGGTATGGAAATCATTTAGATCAAGCTTGGACAAAATGGACGACTGAGCAGGCAGCGCAACTCTTCAAACAATATGACCTTAAAGGTCATATTTGGGATATTCCCGTTTCGCAAGGTCGGTTTTAAAGAAGCTCGAGGACACCATGACGAACACACCAGATTTTTTTGAACGCCTTTCGCGCCTCAAACGCGACGGCGAATCTTTTACGACTGCCACCGTCGTCTCGAGACGCGCCCCCGTCAGTTCGCACATTGGCGATAGGGCAATTATCTTTGCCGATGGTCGCATGGAAGGTTTTGTCGGTGGTTCGTGCTCTCGGGAAATCGTGCGCAAGCAAGCGCTCGAGGCGCTACGTTTGGGCAAACCCAGATTGGTTTTGATTCGTCCCGATGCGACCCTCGAGACGCTGCAACACGCCGCCGAAGCCGAGAGCATCGTTGTCCCAATGACTTGCGCCTCCGAAGGTGCGGCAGATGTCTACCTCGAGCCTCACACCCGCGCTAAAGTGCTGCTGGTGGCAGGTTTTACGCCCGTGGCGCAAGCCGTGGCAAATTTGGGTGGAATGCTCGAGCTTGAAGTCGTGCGTGTTGTCACGCGCGAAGAATTGCGTGATCTTGAAGCCGCGCCGTGCAAACTCGTGGCGTTACAAGATGTTGCGGCATACCTCGAGACACTGCCCGAAAGCACTCGAGTTTCGGTGGCGGCAGTCGTCGCCTCGCAGGGACATTACGACGAACCTGTGCTCGAGTTGCTGGTGAATGCCAACGTTGGTTTTGTGGGTTTGCTCGCCAGCCGCAAACGTGCCGCCACCGTGCGCGAATTGCTCGAGCTTCAAGGCATGGATGCCAGCCTGACCGCGAAGATTCGCAACCCGATTGGTTTGGACATCAACGCCAAAACACCGTCCGAGGTTGCCGTTTCAATCCTTGCCGAAATCATTGCCGCTCGAGATGCTGATACGCCAATGTTCACCAACTCGAACCATTACGATGCGCAAGAACACCGTTCAAAAAACCAAACTGTCTCGAGCGAAACCAACGCCGTTAATGTTGTAGGGGCGAGGCATGCCTCGCCCCTACGGGATGATGTTGCCACACAAAATTTACCTGAGAATCTCGAGATTCAAAACAAAAATTCCAAAATTGGTTTGCCCTCTCCTCGTCTTGGTTACGCCATCAGCCCCGTCGATGCCGAAGAAATCGAAATTGCAAGCGCCATTCACTTCACCGAACTCGAGGGTGTGACGTATTATTTTTCTTGTCCAAATTGCAAACGGCGTTTCCTGAAAAATCCGAGCGCGTACCTCGAGCCGCAAAACGTGGTGGCTTCGTGATTGATTTGGGTTTTGAAGAGTTAAAAGATCGTTTTCAAGCGCTTGGTTATATTACCTCGGACGAATTTGCCACGGCGTTGCAGTTGGTCATGGCGATTCAAAAACCGTTGTTGATCGAGGGTCCTGCGGGGGTTGGCAAAACCGAAAGTGCCAAGGTTCTTGCCGATGCGCTCGAGACGAAATTGATTCGGTTGCAGTGTTACGAGGGTTTGGACTCGAGCAGCGCCTTGTACGAATGGAATTACCCCAAGCAAATGCTGCGAATTCGGTTGACCGAGAATGATGCTAGCAGCTTGGAAGCTCGAGAGGCGCAAATTTTTTCGGATCAGTTCTTGCTCAAACGTCCACTGCTCGAGGCGATCACGCAGGACAAACCGTGTGTGCTGCTTATTGATGAGGTTGACCGTGCCGATGAAGCCTTTGAAGCTTTCTTGCTCGAGCTTCTGGCAGAGTTTCAGATTACGATTCCAGAACTGGGTACGATCAAAGCCAAGCATCGTCCGTATGTGATTTTGACTTCTAACCGCAGCCGTGAACTCTCGGACGCACTGCGGCGGCGCTGCTTGTACCTGTGGCAGAATTACCCGAATCTCGAGCAAGAGAAAAAGATACTTCACGCTCGACTTCCAGGAATTTCTGATCGTCTCGCCCAACAAATTGCCCAAGTCATGGTGGAACTTCGCGCCATGCCATTTCACAAAGTCCCAGGCGTTGCCGAAACCCTCGATTGGGGCTTGGCACTCATGAGCCTACACTGTGAAGCCCTCGACAAACGCACCCTCGAGCAAACCCGTGGTTGCATCCTCAAAGCCCGTGAAGATTGGGCGCTGCTCGAGAATAAGATTGATCGGCTTTCGCCAATTTGGAATGAAGCGATTGGCATTCGTAAAACCGAACTCGAGACTGATTTTGGTTACGGCAATGTCACCGTCCGATAAGAAATACAACCCTCAAAGTCACCCCCTGCCGTTAGGTAGGGGGTCGCCGCTTGCGGCGGGGGGTCGTGCACCATTCAGTCGACGACTCAATGGTGCACGACCCCTCCGGCTCGTTCCTCGCCACCTCCCCTACTGCGCAGGGGAGAACTAAAAGCGACTGATCGTGAACTCTTATTACCCAGCCTCGAGCCTGCCCGAGAACATCCTTGGTTTTTGCGAGGTGTTGCGGCTCGAGCATGATTTCAAACTTGGTGTTGGCGAGGTTTCGGATGCGCTTCGGGCGTTTGAATTGCTGGGTATCTCAAGTCTTTCCAGGGCGCGGGATGCGTTGCGGTTGGTGTTGTGTGCGAAGCTCGAGGATGTGAATGTTTTTGATCGGGCGTTCCAGAATTTTTTCTTCCCCAAGCCTTTGGGGGTGCGTCAAGACGATTTGCCGCCGCTCGAGCCTGAAAAACCACAGCGTCCGAACAATCAAAAAGCCGATGAAGCCAAGAACAAATCGGATGAAAAAGTGCGGGATGATGCTGGTGATGAACAGGAAGATCAAGATTTTGAGGGTGACAGCAAGCGCCAAACTCCCGAGGATGACGATGAAAACGCGCAGCAGTCCGACATGGTCATGCGGGCAAAGTACAGTACGGCTGCCAGTGAAACCAGCGTGCTCGAGATCAAACGTGACGGTTTAGAACCCATGCTTCGTGTCGCCAGCGAATTGGTTAACAAGTTAAGGCTTGGACGCTCGAGAAAATGGCGTAACCTGCCAAAAGGCGCTCGATTTGATTTCAGGCGCACCATGCGCTCGAGCTTAAGCACAGGCGGCGATGCACTCCACCCGCGTTGGTTGGGACATCCGCACCGCAATCCGCGCATTGTGGTGCTGCTCGACGGTAGCCGTTCGATGCTCGAGGCTAGTCATGCCGTGTTGCAATTTGCTTTTGCCTTGGCGCAACGTTCAAGGCGGGTGGATGTGTTCTCGTTTTCCACCGAATTAAAAGATGTTACCCGTGACCTTCGCGCCCTGGTGCAAGAACGTTCCAAACTCGAGTTGAACAATCTTTCCAAAGCTTGGGGCGGTGGCACGCGCATAGGGGAGAGCTTGCGCGTGTTCGTGCGTGAACACGCCAGCAGGGTTTTAACGCCAGATACGGTTGTACTGATCTCGAGCGACGGTTTGGACGTTGGCGAGGTAGACGTGCTCGAGAATGCCATGCGTGAAATCAAACGCCGCGGCGCGGGGGTGATCTGGCTCAATCCCTTGGCAGCGCACCCGCAATTTCGACCAACAGCGCGTGGAATGCAGGCAGCATTGCCGTACATCAGTTTGCTATCAGCCGCCAGCACACCAGCAGAATTCTCGAGTTTGGCGGAGCGTTTGCGGCTGTCGCGTTAGTCATTTCACTCACTCGAGCCGAATGCGGTAATCTAATTGCGTTAATATGCTAATCACTTCGATTGCCGATGCGCGTCCACTCGTTTTTCCGTGCTTGATTGTGTCTTGTCAAGCATACGACGACAATCCCATGCGTGGACCAGTGTTCATGCGAGCCATGGCATTGTCTGCCCTGCAAGGTGGTGCGGGGGCAATTCGAGCCAATGGTGCGGAGGACATCAGTGCGATTCGTGAAGTCACAGACGCGCCAATCATTGGGTTGAACAAGCTTTGGGTCGAGGGTTTCGAGGTTTATATTACGCCCACTTTTGCCAGTGCAGAAATTCTTGCCAATGCGGGAGCGGACATTATTGCGCTCGATGCCACGCCGCGCCCTCGTCCTGGTGGTGAAACCCTCGAGCAATTGATTCCAAGAATTCAGAACGAATTGGGTTTGCGGGTCTTTGCCGATTGCAGCACGATTTTAGATGCGGTTGCGGCGGCAAAATTGGGTGCGGATTATGTCAGCACAACCATGTCGGGTTACACGCCTTACACGGCAAAAAATAAGACAACTGGACCAGATTTCAAAATGTTGGAAGAGATTACAAAAAGTGTTAGCGTGCCCGTGATTGCCGAAGGGCGTTTCTGGACTCCGTTCGAGGTTGGGTATGCTTTCGAGCTTGGGGCAAGCGCGGTGGTGATTGGTACAGCCATCACCAGCCCTGTAGACATTACCAAACGCTTTGCCAAAGAAGTCCCAGATATCTTATGAACGCTCTGGGCATTGATGTTGGAGCGAGCAGCAGCAAGTTTGTGGTCATGAATGCTAAAGGTTTGGTGCTCGAGACTGGAACATCTGAACCTTTCAGTGGACATATCTTCAATGCCGAATCTCGAGTTTTAAATTTTGCGATTCTCGAGAAACTTTTAACGCGTGTGAAACCTTTTCAGATTGCGGCGGTCACGGCTGGAATCACGGGTTTGAGCTTGGAAGTCGCTCTCGAGTTTCAAGTTTTTATGGCTGGATTTCTTGAGCTTATACCCGAGCAAGTTTATGTCACCAACGACATGGATTTGGCGTACCGTGCCAATTTTGCCCCTGGCGCTGGCATTTTGGTTTACGCTGGCACAGGTTCGATTGCCTATCATGTCGCAACGGACGACAGCGTGCTGCGGTCTGGCGGTTACGGCTTTTTGATTGACGATGCCGGCGGCGGCTTCTGGATTGGACGCGAAGCCCTCAAACTCGCCCTTTTTAGGCTCGAGCGCGGCATTTCAGACCCACTCTCGAGGCTTATTTTTGAGCACATTGGTAGCAGCGATTGGGATACCGTGCGCAGCTTTGCGTATGGTGGCGGACGTCAAGCCATTGCCAGCCTTGCCCCAATTGTTGGGATTGCCGTCAATCAAGGCAGTATGGACGCTCAAGAAGTGCTGACTGAGGCTGCGAATGCCCTGGTCAAACTTGCGCAAAACATGCGTTTTAAACTCGAGAAACTGCCGATTGTTTTCGCTGGTGGTGTTTTTAATGTTAGCCCCTTGCTCGAGGAAACCATCAGACAAACCTATCCCGAAGCCACTTTTAACCGTGCCTCAAATGCCTTGTCAGCAGCAAGAATGGCGCTCGAGAATCTTAAAACCTAATCCTCGAGCCACACCTGTAAAAGAATAAATCTCCCTTCTCTCCAAGGAGAGAAGGGTCGGGGATGAGAGGGGGCAAGTCTGTGCCTGTAACTCTCGAGTCCTGCCGTGATAATCTCGAGTTATGCCGTCTGGTAAAGTTCACAATGTCATCAACACGCTCAGTTTGATCGCTATTTCAGGCGGTTACAGTTATGCGCACACCAGCAACCTTTTCAGGCTCGAGCCTGGTGCGGTGTTGGCGTTCGCTGGTGCGTTTGTGGCGGGAACGTTTTTGCTGTCTCCAGATTTGGATTTAGCCGAACAGCACGTGTCAATCAAGAACAATTGGGGTTGGTTTGGTTTTTTGTGGGTTCCTTATGGTTGGGTCTTTAGCCACCGTGGGATCAGCCATTCTTGGTTGGTTGGTCCACTGACGCGCTTATTGTACTTGGCGTTGTTGCTGGCGCTGCCCGTGTACTTTTTGCGCGATCCAATCCTCAATCTCAAACTGGCGGGGGTAACCAGGGGTCCGGTGTTTGATTTACTGATGTCGTTCAAGAATTTTTGGCGCAAGCCCGAAGTGGCGCGTAACACGCTTTTGGCGCTGGCGGCTGGCTACTACGTTTCGCAGTGGTTGCACTTGATTGCCGACGGTGTTGCGCCAGATATGGGTTCTGGTTTTATGCCCAGAAAACGCCGCCGATAATCTCAGGTATCTCAGTGTTTTGGCACAAATTCGTCATCACCATGAGGGTTCTGCTCGAGATACCTAAACCCGTATTACTTTTCCAAAACCCAAACTCGAGTTATCCTAAAGGCGTACATTTAAAAGGAGTCAACATGCGAAAGAAAGCTGTTCTTTTGGCACTCGCAACCGCGACCACCAGCGTTTTTGGTGCTGCGTTTGCATCACCAGCCCAGGATTTGTTCGACCAGGCAACGTTTTACGTCGGGTTTTATTACTCAGGTCCTGCCAAGGTCGCCAATTTCCGCGAACTGCGTAAAGCCTATCAACCTCAGCTTGATCAGGCGTGCGGCACGGATGCTAAATGTGGTTATGAAAAAGCCATGCCGATCATTCAAAAAATCATTGCCGACCTCAAAGACCCTTTTGTTGAAGTCATCAACAGCGACTTTGAACGTCTAACGGAAGGCAAAGGCAGCCCCAACCCTGTCATTGGTGTGCAAACCAGGGCGTATACGGGCGGACTTCTGGTGGCTCGAGCCAACAACGGCGAACCAGCCATGCTTGCAGGCGTACAACGTGGCGATGTCATCAAAACCATCAACGGCAAACCTGCCACGCTCGAGGTCTTAATGGGCGCGGAACTGGACGCCAAACCCATCACGCTCGAGATTGATCGTGCGGGCGCAGCCCAAAAGATTGATGTCAACCCAGCCGTGGTTGAAGAGGTTGCTAGACCATTTGCACTGCCAACTGCGCCCAAGACCACAATGGTGATTCGGGTTCAAGATTTTTACTGGGCTGACCAGGTTGCAAGTCGTGTGCATACACTGGTGCGCAAAGCCAACAACGACGGTCTGAAAAACATTGTTCTTGACATGCGCGATTCGGGAACGGGTTTTGACAGCGAAGCCATGCTGACCGCCAGGGCATTCATGGAAAGCGTTGGTCTGAAATACCAAAATCGCTTTTTTAAAGGCTCGAGAACCTTCACGGTGCAAGCCAACCAAATCGTGCGCGAAGATGAAGCGGGCAATAAAAGCCCAGTAGGGCAACTCGAGCGTCCGCAACTCTGGAAAGGCGGGCTTGTCGTACTGGTCAACAAATACACTGTTCATGCGGGCGAGATTGCCGCGCAATTGTTGCAAAATGCTAAACGCGCCCAGATCGTGGGTGACATGACCGCAGGGGCAGGCGGAGTGAGTGGCGGATTACCAAGCCTTGATGTCAGCGTTGGTGACACTGCATTGGCAAATGGCACATTTATGAACGTCTCGAGTGACCGTATTTTGGCACTCAACGGCATACCATTTCCGATGGCGGTCACGCCCGATGTCAGCGTTACCGAGGATTTTGCTGCCTTGGCTGCGGGTAAAGACCCAGCGCTCGAGAAAGCCTATTCAATTTTGGGGGTGAAATAAATGAAATCACGTTTTGGTTTCGTCATTGCCGCTTTGGTGGCAAGCTCGAGTTTAGCCTTTGCCAGCCCAGCTCAAGATGTTTTTGAACAAGCTCAATTTTACCTCGAGACTCAATATTGGGGTCCAAGTACGGTCAACATGAAAGAGCACACGGCAAAATATCAGCCGTTGCTCGACAAAGCCTGTGCGGATGACATGGCAAATTGTGCTTACGAAAAAGCCGAACCTGTGATTGCACAAATGGAATTTGATTTGGATGATCCACATGCGTATTACCTGAGTGCCGCCGCCGTTGCCGAAGAAAGCTCGAGCATCTCTGGTGCTGGGACTTCTCCTGTGCCTCGGGTTGGCATTACCTCAAGAGGATTTTGTGATACTCCAACAGGAGCTTGTGAACGTGACGATCAAGGGAATTTGATCAGCAAACAAATTTTTGATCGACTTGTTACCAATGTTGTGCCTGGTTCGCCAGCAGAGACAGCAGGTCTAAAAATCGGTGACCGTTGGGTTGGTTTTAACGATGTTCTTTTTGCCAGCGCTACCGACGCCAAAACTGCTACCGAACAACAGGCTGCCTTTACCAAACTTGTTCGCGCTCAACAACCCGTGACCATGAAAATTGTGCGCGGTTCAGAACGTCAAAAGCTCGATATTGTCGTGACGGGCGCGATCATCAAAACGGCGGATTTTCCAACGCTGTCGGTACGCTCAGACGGCATTGGAATCCTGACCATTCGGACTTGGTTTCTCGAGGGACAAGCCAATAAAGTTCATGCTTTGGTCAAAGAAGCTATTGACAAAAATGTCAAAGCGATTGTGATTGAACAACGTGACAACGGTGGCGGCTTGGGAGCTGAAGGGTTTGCATCTGTCGGTGCTTTTGTTGAAGCCCCAGCGTCTATTCGTCGTGTTCCACGGTACAACGCAGAAGTAAGGACAACAGAAGAGCGCTATTCAAATGGCTCTTACTCAGTCTTCAATTTGCAAGGCGTTGAACTTTCAAATCGAAAAATCAATAATCCTGTGCTTTTCAAAGGTCCAATTGCCATGCTGGTCAACAATGGATGTGCTTCTGCCTGCGAATACTTCGCCAGTGGTTTACAAAAAACCAAACGTGGTCCAATTATTGGCGAAGAAACTCTTGGCATTGGCAATACAAACACGGCTCGCTTTGGGCTTATCAACGGTGGTGCGGCAGCAATGCCAACGGTTCGCGCTTTTTGGGCAGATGGTACACCTCTCCCTTCAAGCGTCAAGCCCGATATTGTCACCCCAAATGCCGAATTTAATTTGTTTAACACTGGTGTCGATCAACTCTTGCAAAAATCGCTCGAGTATTTTGGCGCGAAAGCCAGTGCCGCCGTCAGCAGTTACACCCTCGCGCCGCTGCCAGATTTGACTGGCTCGAGCATCATCGATTCGGTATTCAAACAAGTTTCGGGCAACCTCGAGATGGTACAAAACAACGCAAACTTGCAATAATTAAAAAAGCTCGAGAGAAAATGGCAGCCTTTAAAGGTTGCCATTTTTTGTAAAAAAGAATTGATCTTGTGAGAAAATGAGCGTTTCAGGTATTAAAAAGTCACCCCCTGCGAAGTAGCGACCATGCCCGCAGGTGCTTTTTATGGTCAAGAAGGGGGTCGCCGCGTGTAAAAGAATTCTTGAAGCATGTTTAACTCGAGCATGACCAGTCATTGCGGTGGGGGGTCGTACAAAATGCAGTCGTCGAACTCGTGTCGCACGACCCCACCGGCTTCTTGCCCCTGACAGCAGCACCTTCGGGCTTGGGGCGCTCGTTCCTCGCCACCTCCCCTAAAATCAGGGGAGGACAAAACCTTGGAGTTTGAAATGGAGATTTTAGGTCAACATACTTTTAGCCCTGTCTCCTTGAAGCTCGAGAAGAATTTACCGCAATCCAGCCTCGCGCAACCAATTCAGCAAATCGCCAGGACGCACAATCGGAATCAGCTTTTTATCATGACGCTCAAGACGTTCTAAGACCAGCAAATCATTGTCTAGTGTTACTAGCGCATCGGCATCGCTCGAGATGGTTAAACTGACCAGATAATCGTCTTTAATGTCGCGGGTGGCTTGTGGTGGGTTTGGCGGGTCTGGTAGTAATTCGGCGGTTTGTTTAAAACTTTCTAGTGCGTGTTCGGGATCGTTCTCCTGAAATTGTCCTTGCAGCCTGGATTTCTTCAACGTCTCGAGCAATTCGTCAAAAAGCTGCCCACTGGCAATGACTTCAAACAGGGCTTCTTCGCGCCACAAGCGCAAGGTTTCACCACTGCCGCCTTTTGGATTCATAAAACCTGCAATGTAAACACTGGTGTCAAGTACGACTTTCATGCTTTGGAGCGGGCTTTTCGGGTTTCTTTGACGGCTTGAACAGCAAGTTGGTCGGCGTCAGCTTCGGTTAACTTCAGGTGCGCGAAAGCGTTTTGTAAACGCTCGAGATCGTTCAATCCCAAGTATTGCCGCACGGCTTGTTCGATAATGGTTTGATCTGGAACGCCTTTGCGCACGGCAGCCAGTCGGTAAGCGCGAACAACGTCATTTGGCAAGTTAATGGTAACTTTTTGTTTGCTTGGACTGGTCATGATTGCAGTTTACCATAAATCTGGTTTTCTGGGTGTTGTCGCTCGAGATTTCTGGTCATTTTCTTTGCGATTTCGACCATCGTGTTTTTGGTTTTTGGTTGTAAACTGCAAGCTATGAAAATCAAAACCAAATGGTTGTCGGCAATGTTTGTTGTTTTGTTCTGCTCGGGGGTGTTTGCCAGTCCGGCAACGGATTTATTTCATCAAGTGAAAATTTACATGCAGATCAATTACAACGGATTTTCCAAAGTCGATTTGGCGGCGCATCTCAAAAAGTACGAGGCGTTGCTCGAGCAGGCGTGTGCTGCCAAGAAGGACACGTGTGAGTTTGCGGTTGCCAGGGAAGTTATTAACCAAATGATTGCCGACCTCGAGGATGGTCACACGTATTATTTGACGCCCGAAGAGTACCAGCAAACCAAGCAAGAGCAGTCAGGTCAGGTGTCCAGCACCTTAAGAATAGGCATTCAGTACAACCGTATTGCTGGCTCGAGCGATTATGTGATTGAAAAAGTGGTTGGTGGTGGTCCCGCATTCGAGGCGGGATTGTTGCGTGGTGATCGTTTGACTGCCATCGACAAGCAAGCTTTTCCGAGCGTCGATGAAAAGCTTGATCCCAAAAGTGCCGAATTTATAAAGCAAGAAACCGCCAGTCGGGCGTTCTTGACGGGTTTTGTGCGCAGTGGTAAACCGTTTAGAATCTCCATTTTGCGGGCGGGCAAGCCGCTCGAGCTTGCCATGCAGGGCAAGAATTTTTCGGCGGGTGAATTGCCGTATTGGATGCGTGTGCCGAACTTGCCAGCAGGAGTTGCTGTTCTTAATTTACCGTCGTTTAGTACGCGCGGAACAGCCCAAAAATTGCATGACTTGTTTGCGCAAGCCATCGCTTACAACATTCAAACGGTTGTTGTGGACATGCGTGACAATCCTGGTGGTTTTATCACCGAAACCGTTGCGGGCGTCAGCGCGTTTATGCCCGATGTGACTTTGGCGTACAACACGCGGTATGACCGTAAAGAATTTTCGTATCGTGCGGGCAGTTTATTTTATCTTGACTCCAGCGAGCCTGAATCTTACGTGGCATTGCGAATCAATAAACCCGTGAAATTCCGTGGTCAAATTGCGGTGCTGGTCAACGGCGAAAGTGCTTCCGGTGCCGAAGTCGCGGCGGATGCGGTGCAGTACGCCAAGCGTGGCGTGGTGATCGGCGAAAAAACGTTTGGCATTGCCAACACTGGAACGTTTCCAAGTGATTTGATCGACAAGGGTGCGATTGAAATCACGCACATTCGCACGGTTCATGCGAATGGCACTCCATTGCCTGATTTTGTTACGCCAGATTTTGAAGTCAAAGGTGATCTCCAGGAACTGATGAAATCAGGACGTGATTTGATGCTCGAGAAGGCGCTGGACGTGTTTGGTTACAAAGCGCCTTAAGTTTTTTAAGTCCCAGAAGCTCGAGCTTGGAGATGAAAAGATACACATTGGTTGGTGCAAAAAAATATTGTTCTGTAGGGGCGAACCTTGTGTTCGCCCTTTTTCAAGCTCGAGATTCTTTGTTGATTCAGGTTTTGTAAAGTGCTTTGGTGTCTGATGAACTGTGTTCTCACCGACCTGGGTTTAGACTTTAAAAATGTTTTGGAGGAATTCATGAAGAAACCCGCGCTTGTTTTGATGATGGTCGTGTTAATTGGTTTTGCTCGAGTGGACGCTCAAGCGTTCGAGAATTCGCCAGCGCAAAGCCTTTTTGATCAGGCATCGTATTACTTGTCATTTAATTATCATGGGTTCTCGGGCACTGATCCAAACAGTGCGGCGTTTGTTGAAAAGTACCAAAAGCAACTGGATTTATCGTGTTTTGTGCAGCGTCAAAATTGCGCCTATGACGTTGCAGTACCGCTTATTCAAGCGATGGTTGAAGAGATCGGCGACGAGCACACGAATTATCTTGCGCCTGATGCGGCAGAGGATTTTGTCAGCAGCACCACGGGTGAAAACAGCAATGAACAGGTCACGATGGGTTTTATTCCGATTCCGTTCAGTGATGATAAAGGGTATGGCTTGCGGGTTTATGATGTGCTCGAGGGTTCTGGTGCGGCAAGTGCGGGTTTGGCTCGAGGGGACAGAATTATTGCGATCAACCAGCAAGCCTTTGGGCGTGACCTGGCGGTCGTGCGAAAATTATTGTTGGCAGCCGATGCCTCTGGGCAGGATGTGCGGCTTAGCATTTTGCGTGATGAACGTGTCCTGCTCGAGTTGACTGTGCCTTCTCGGAAGCTGACTTTGAACAGTTTGCCGTACATGAGCGTGGCGGGTGGTGTGGCACGAATTGTGATTCCCGAATTTGTTGGTCCTGCCAAAACCGCGCCTAAATTTCATGAGTTGATTAAACGTGCAACTGATCGCAAAGTTGCTGCGATCATCGTGGATTTGCGTAATGACCCGGGTGGTGTCAGTACCGAATGCTTGGCTGGGGCGGGCGCTTTTGTTGGCAATTACGGGCGTTTGCGCGAATCGCGTTTTGGGCGTTTTCAAGACGTGTACCGCGATGGTGGCGTGTACCAGGTCGATGAAAAAGGCAAAGAAACCAAGGTCTATCAAATCGAAACCCCGCAACTTTGGACGGGCAAGCTGGCGGTGTTGGTCAATCAAGATTCGGCGTCATGTTCCGAGTATTTCGCGGCGGACGTGCAATATGCCAAACGCGGTGTGGTGATTGGCGAACGAACTGCTGGGGTTGGCAATACTGGAACACGACTTTTTAACTTGATTAATGGTGGCGGTTTGCAAATCACCGTCGTCAAAAGTTTTCATTTGGATGGTACGGTTTACCCAGCCCAAGTGACGCCCGATGTTTTCATCAAAGACGATCTCGAGGGTTTTGTCTTTACAGGGCGTGACAACCTGTTGGAACGCGCACTTCAAGAGTTGGGCGTGCGTAATTCTCCAAAAACCTTGCGGGTTAATCCTTCGCAATTGGGGACGCAAAAGCGTTTCTGGTTTGAACGCCCTGCGGCTCGTGTGTCCAGTGCCAGCAATTCGCTGCTCGAGTTGACTAAAAATGCAGTTTGGAGTCTTCAATGATGCGATTTTTTAAACCTGTTTTGACCCTGGCGTTCGCATTCTCGAGTTTGGCTTTTGCCAGTCCAGCACAGGATTTGTTTAACCAAGCCACGTATTATTTGGCGGTTCAGTACAACGGGTATTCCAGTGCGGATTATGCGAATTTCAACACCAAGTATCAACCTGCCCTCGATACGGCTTGCGCCGAGTTGGGCGAATCGTGTCCGTTCACGGTGGCGACGCCGATTATTCAGCAGATGATCATTGAATTAAAAGATGGTCACACGTATTTGCTAACCAGAGAGGCAGCGCTTGAGGCGCAACGTCAACGGGCGGGACTTGGTCCGAGCGCACCTAAAATTGGCATGGTCACAACGACAATTAAAGACAGTCCCAATAGGTTGATCACAGATTTGTGGGAGGGTGCGCCTGCCTCTCGAGCTGGCTTGTTGCGCGGGGACATGGTGGTGAGTTTGAATGGCAAAAGCGCTACTGAATTTGCCGATACTTTTCAAGTTTCGATTTCCAAAGCCATCTCGACGGGCGAAATAGTGATGCTGGGGGTTTCTCGAGGCGGCAAAGCGCTCGAGTTTAAGCTTAAGGGCGAGTTACTGACGGTGCGTTTGCCGTTTTTGAAAGTTTTACCAAATGGTCTTGGTGTTATGCGAATCCCAAATTTTGATGTTTCTGGTCAGGTTGCCAGCAAAGTGCATGAATTGGTGGCGCAAGCGAGCAAGCAAAAACTGCGTGGTCTTATTCTGGATTTACGCGACAATCCTGGCGGTTTGGTCACCGAACTGATGGGCGTCAGCGCCGCGTTTTTGCCCAAGACCAGCTTGACTTTTGCCTCCCGTGACGGCTCGAGCACTTACGGCGCTGAAAATGGCGCAGTTAATATCTCGCAAGGTTTGTTGCAGAATGTCACGGTGCAAACCATCAATAAGCCGTCTTTATGGAAGGGTTCGCTTCAGGTTTTGGTCAACAGCCGTTCGGGTTCGGCAGCCGAATACCTGCCGCAATTTTTGCAAGACGCCAAACGCGCCACCGTGATTGGTGAAGCCACGGCTGGGGTTGGCAACACTGGCATCAGTGCTTTTGGTTTGCCCGATGGCAGCGCCTTGTACATTTCGATCATACGGGCGCTCAGAGCCGATTCTAGCCCCTTCCCAGAGCGTGTCACGCCAGATGTGGCAGTGACCGATGACCTCGAGCTTCTGGCGGCTTCAGGGCGTGATGTGGTGCTCGAGAAAGCTTTAGAGTTGATGCCTTAAAAATACAGGCGCTGCATAGATATCAAGAAACCTCGAGCTGATTTGGCTCGAGGTTTTTCGGTTTTGCTCGAGAGCTTCTGAATCAAAAATTAGGATTCATGTTAGCGTGAATCATGAAGCGTTTTGGTCTGATTTTTATCGTCATGCTGCTGTCTTGGACGAATGCAAAAGCACAAGATTTTTCAGTTCGTGGACGTTTTGGCGTGCTTTTTGATGTGGGCGCACTTTATCCACAGACAAATTATGCCTTTCCCTTACCGTTTTTTGGGTTTCAACTTGGTGTTGAAGGTGGTACGAATGATTGGCAAGTGGGTTTGCGAGTCACAGCTTCAGATTTTTTTATCTTCCTGAACAACCTCAGTTTTGATGTTTACGTTCGCTATCAGCAACCAGATGGCATCAGCGCTTATTTGGGGTTTGGGTATCGTTGGAACATCCCGCTTTTGCCCATTGGAAATTCGGTGTTTACCGATTGGCACGGTTTACTTGGTATTCAATTTCCGAGTAATTTTTTTATAGAAGTTACACCAGGAATCTCGAGTGGCACGGTCTATTATTACGGTCCAATGCCTGCTCCAGCCTCTCAAACAAAATTCAGTCCATACTCGAGTAAAGAAGATGTCACACGTTTTATTTTGGTCGTCAGCATTGGCTGGAATTGGCATTTTTGAAGAGGCTCGAGTTTGGTTTTAAACCAGCGTTTTTCGTGTGCTCAGCACTGGCACGATTGCAATAAGGCTCGAGAGTAAAACGACACCTGCCAGCCCAATCGCAACGCTTATGGTCAGAGCATCGGGTGCAACAATTGATTGTCCACGCAATGCTTGCCAGGTCGTCAGCAGCATCAAACTAAAATACCCAAATCCTGCCGTCCAGAGCAGTGCCATCTGACGGTTTTGGTTTAAGCGGCGGCGTTTTGAAAGCCAAATGCCAAATAATGGTATCAGTTGCAGCGCGTGCAAGCCAATGAAATGTCCAATCCGAATATCGCCGTGCTGGGTGTTCCAACCGATCAATGGCAAACCTGGTTCGGCATCGGGAATGGCGCTCGAGCTGCCTATGGTGTGCGCACCAATTAAAATATTGGGTTGTTTGGCTTCGAGCGCTTTCAGTTGCGCGTCGTTTGGTCCAGCGCTCAGGTTTGGGGTTATCAAACCCACGGCAGTAATGACCATGCCAATTTTAATTGCCCAGGCAATGATCGGTTGTTGACGCACACCGCGCCAAACGGCGATTAGTAGCACAACAAATGCGGCAAACATTGTAAAAATACCGATGGTCATCGTAATCCAGAGTGCGGAATCCAGTGGTGTGGTGTAGTTGAAGTGCATTGGGCGTGCTCGAGTGGCTTGAATCAGCAGCAAGATCATTTCGAGGCTGAGCATTGTGCCGATCACGCTGGCGGCAATGTTGGCAATGCGGCGCGTTTTGCCCTCTGTGATTTTGATTGCCCAAATCAGGGCGGGGGTCATGACCAGCACAGAGACTGAAAATTTAAAAAGTTTTGACCAGGCGGGCGTGTTGATGATGGCGGTGGCTCGAGGGTCAAAGATCAAGCCCAGAATGCTGATGATCAGGGTACTGCTGGTGATGACTGCCAAGATGGTCAGGGGCAGGTTGGTTTGTCTGAACGAGGCGATGAATTGAAGTGCTGAAGTGGTTGAGGTGCTCGAGTGACTTGTATTCATGGGTTGTCTCCTAGAGGAAAAACGATTATCTAAGCAATGCTCAATATTTGAACAGTGATAAGATATGCTATAATTTAAGCAATGTCAAGATCACTCCTCGATCGTTCAATCAAATCTGAACCGTACCACCACGGAAACCTGCACGCCACGCTGCTCGAGGCAGCCCGCGCCTTGGTCGAAGAGGTCGGAATTGACGGTTTTAGCTTGCGCGAACTCGCCCGCCGAGCGGGAGTCAGTCCGGCTGCGCCCTACCATCACTTCAAAGACAAAGCCGCGCTGATTCAAGCCCTTGCTGGGGAAAGCCAAGCCCGACTTGGGATTGCCTCCTTGAAAGCCATCAAAGGCATCACAGACCCGATGCAAAAACTCTCGATGCTTGGCGTGGCTTACGTGGTGTACGCCTTCGAGCACCCAAGCGAATTTCGCATCATGTTTAGGCACGAACTGCACTCGCCGCTGGGCGAAACAAACCAAGAACAGCTCGAGGTCAACAAGCCAGACCCAGCCTTTGTGCTTTTAAAACAAACCTTGATCGAATGTCGTGATGCGGGTTGCATCCCAATTACCAGCGACAATGCGCTCGAACTGTCCACCATCAGTACCTGGGCGCTGGTGCATGGACTCGCCACCTTGATTGTTGACGGACCACTGATGCACACGATTCGTACCCGCGAGCAAGTGATTGAACTGACCCGTCAAATCACCAGGGGATAAGCATAAAAAAACCTCCAGCTCGAGTTTTATCGGGCGGGAGGTTTCAAAGAATCTTGATTTAAGGATTTCTAGCGCTGAAGGTATCACACTGGTTGATATCACCAGTCTTAAAACCAATGGTGAACCATTTCATGCGTTGCTGGCTCGAACCATGCGAGAAAGACTCGGGTGTGACATAGCCTCGAGATTGCTTTTGAATCGTGTCATCGCCAATGGTTTGGGCGGCACGAAGCGCATCTTGCAAGTCTTTTTGGGTCAGGCGTGCCGCCTCTTGCGCCGTGTTGCCCCAAATGCCAGCGAAGCAATCGGCTTGCAATTCTTGACGAACGCTCAAACCATTTTCGCCCTTCATGTTTCCACCCTGTTGCGCGGCTTGCATGACCTGGTCACTTATACCCAATTGATTTTGCACATGATGCCCAACCTCGTGCGCGATCACGTAGGCGTTGGCAAAATCTCCACTTGCACCAAAGCGCTGGCTTAACTCGGCAAAGAAACTCGTGTCCAAATAAACATGCTCGTCGCCAGGGCAGTAAAACGGTCCAGAAGACGCACTGGCTTGCCCACAGGCACTGTCCACGGCATCATGAAACAAAACAAGCTGCGGGGCTTGATAGGTGCGACCAAGTTGCTTAAAAATGCCACTCCAGGTTTGTTCGGTGCTGCCCAAAACCCGACTGACAAAAACATTGTTTGGGTCTTTGGTGTTGACTGGACCGCTGGTGTTGGACGTTTGAGTCCCAGGCGAGAAACTGCCCATTCCAGAGAGCAAACCCAGAATTTGCAACGGATTTACGCCCAAGAACAAACCAACCACCACCGCCAGAATCGTTCCAACCGCACCGACCCGAATCCCGCCACCACGAGGTCCAGAAGAACCGCGTCCGACTTCTGAAACGTTGGTGCTTTCAGGTAAATTGTTTACATCCATAATGACCTCCGTGAAACTCGAGTGACCCGAGTTTTTTGATCTTGACTCGAGTTTAACGAATTTAAAGGTTGAGTGCTACTTGAGGATTTTATGGTTCGTTTAATGAACTACTTATAAAGCAGCGTATGAAATTCGAGCTACACCAAACGCTTTTGCTATCTGCTAGTCGCTTT